>NZ_JBSSDH010000007.1:0-279408 GCF_054060555.1 Pseudomonas sp. TE6283 | reverse complement strand
GGGCCGGATGAACGGAGCGGAACGGTTTTGCCTACTTTTCCCACGAGAAAAGTAGGCCGCCGTAAAGGCGGAAAGGTGACTAAATGTCGCTATCTCCTACGAATGCGCATGCAAAAACCAAAACAATCACCAAGGAGCCAGAGCCAGAGCCAGAGCCAGAGCCAGAACCAGAACCAGAACCAGAACCAGAACCAGAACCCTACCCCAAAGCCCCCTCCACAGCCCCCACCACCAAACTCTCCATCAACCCAACCCCCTCAACCTCACCCAGCCCCTTCCCCCGCAACATCCCAGGCAACTGATTCAACAGCGTAGCCAGCACATGCCCGCTAGCCGCCAGTGCCTGCGCGCCCAACCGCGCCTGCGGCGCAATCAACCGTAAAAGCCCGGTTTCATAGCGCTCCCGCAAGCCCGCCAGGCGCACCTGCTGCTCCCCGGTGAGGCAGCAGAAATCCCGCTCGGCCAGGCGAAACTGCAACGGCCGCTCCCCATGCAACTGCCAGTGCGCGGCAATCAGGCAGGCCAGCACCGGCCGCCCTTGGGCCCGCGCCCGACGGCCCAGGTCCAGGGTGGCCTGCAACTCCTCGTACAGTTCTTCGATCAGGTCGTACAAGAGGTCCTGCTTGCTGGGGAAATGGTGATAAAGCGAGCCCGCGGTCAAGCCCACGTGCGCCGCCAGCTCACGCATGCTGACCTGGCCGAAGCCTTTCTCGGCGAACAGGGCCATGGCCCGGTCACGCCGCTCCTCGAAATTGGCGCAGCGCAGCGCCGCGTTGACCGGGGGCATGGCGCGGCTCCGTCAGTAGGTGAAGAAGCCGCGGCCGCTCTTGCGCCCCAGGTAGCCGGCGGCAACCATCTCCTTGAGCAGCGGGGCGGGGCGGTACTTGCTGTCGTTGAAGCCCTCGTGGAAGGCCTCCATGATCGCCAGCAAGGTGTCCAGGCCCACCAGGTCGGCCAGGGCCAGCGGACCGATCGGCTGGTTGCAGCCCAGGCGCATGCCGGTGTCGATGTCCTCGGCGCTGGCCAGGCCTTCCTGGAGTACGAAGATCGCCTCGTTGATCATCGGCACCAGGATCCGGTTGACCACGAAGCCTGGGCGGTTGCCGGCGGTGATCGGCGTCTTGCCGAGCTTCTCGGTGACCAGCAGCGCCTGGGCGTAGGTCGCATCGCTGGTCTGCAGGCCGCGAATGATCTCGACCAGCGCCATCATCGGCACCGGGTTGAAGAAGTGCACGCCGATGAAACGCTGCGGCTGTTCGATACTGGCCGCCAGCTGGGTGACCGACAGCGACGAAGTGTTGGTGGCGATCAGGCACTCGGCGCCGACGTTGGCGGCCACCTGCTGCAGGATGCGCTGCTTGAGCGCAAGATTCTCGGTGGCCGCCTCGATCACCAGCTGCGCGTCCGCCAGATGGGCATAATCGGTGCTGGTGCGGATCCGGGCCTTGGCGGCGCTGGCCTTGTCGGCGTCGATGGTGCCCTTGCCGACCTGGCGCTCGAGGTTCTTGCCCAGGGTCGCCACGCCGCGCTCCAGCGCGGCGTCGGAGACGTCCACCAGCAGGACCTGGTAGCCGGCCAGCGCGCACACCTGGGCGATGCCGTTGCCCATGGTGCCGGCGCCGATCACGGCGATGTGTTCGATGTTCATGTTGCTGACTCCTTTCAGACGCGTTCGAAGACGACGGCGATGCCTTGGCCGCCGCCGATGCACATGGTGGCCAGGGCGTAGCGGCCCTGGACGCGATGCAGTTCATGGATGGCCTTGGTGGCGATGATCGCGCCGGTGGCGCCGACCGGGTGGCCGAGGGAAATGCCCGAGCCGTTGGGGTTGACCTTCTCCGGGTCGAAGCCCAGGGCGCGGGCCACGGCGCAGGCCTGGGAGGCGAAGGCTTCGTTGGACTCGATCACGTCCAGGTCGGCGACCCTCAGGCCGGCTTTTTCCAGCACCTTCTGCGTGGCCGGGATCGGGCCCAGGCCCATCAGTGCCGGTTCCACGCCGGCGTGGGCGTAGGCGACGATCCGCGCCAGCGGCTTGAGGCCCTGGCGGCGCACGGCGTCACCGGTGGCCAGGACCAGGCCGGCGGCGCCATCGTTGATACTGCTGGCGTTGCCGGCGGTGACGGTGCCGTCCTTCTTGAACACCGCCTTCATGGCCGCCAGCTGTTCGGCGCTGGCGTCGCCGCGCACGTTCTCGTCCACGGCGAACTGCACGGGGCCTTTGCGGGTCTTGATCTCGATCGGCACGATCTGGCCGTCGAAGCGGCCTTCGGCGATGGCGCGGGCGGCGCGGCGCTGGCTGGTCAGGGCGACCTCGTCCTGCATCTGGCGGCTGATGCCGTGGGCCGCCGCGACGTTCTCGGCGGTGATGCCCATGTGGAAGTGCTCGAACGGGTCCTGGAGGATGCCGACCATGTAGTCGATACCCTGCAGGTCACCCATGCGCGCGCCCCAGCGGGCCTGCGGCAGCAGGTAGGGGCCGCGGCTCATGGACTCGGCGCCGGCGGCCAGGGCGATGTCGCTGTCGCCCAGCAGCAGGCCCTGGGCGGCCGAGACGATGGCCTGCAGGCCCGAGCCGCACAGGCGGTTGACGCTGAAGGCCGGGGTTTCCTTGGGAATGCCGGCGTTCATCGCCGCGACCCGGCCCAGGTAGGCGTCGCGTGGTTCGGTGGGGATCACGTTGCCCATCACCACATGGCCGATCTGCTCGGCGGCGACGCCCGAGCGCTCGATGGCGGCGCGGGTCACCTGGGTGGCGAGGTCGGCCAGGGGCAGGTCCTTGAGCGAACCGCCGAAGCTGCCGATGGCCGAACGTACCGCGCTGACGACGAAGATTTCTGTGCTGCTCATGGGGGGCTCCGTTTGCGAAGGCGTGGCGGGGTGGGAGTGGCTCTGCGAGAATGGCGGCCGCACCCTCCCGGGGTGGATCGAGTCTAGGCAAAGGCACTCAGGCGGCCTATGCCGGATCTGTTCAGTCAACCTGGCATTTTTTGCCACTCAGCATAGACAGCGGACTTCTGCCATGCGCGATAGCGATACGGTCGCGGTGTACTTCCTCAATGCCATGCTTCACGCCTTGCGTGAGCGGCCACAGGCGCGCGATGCCCATCTGCGGGCGGTGGGCATCGACCCGCAGGTGCTGGCCCAGCCGCTGGCGCGGGTACCGGCCAAGGCGTTCGCCCAACTGTGGCTGGCGCTGATCGACGAACTGCACGATGAGTTCTTCCGCCTCGACAGCCATGGCATGCCCCTGGGCAGCTTCGCCCTGATCTGCCGCGGGCTGATCCAGGAGCCGACCCTGGGCAAGGCGTTGCGTCAGTGCCTGGGCAGTTTCGCCCTGTTTTTGCGCGACCTGAACGGCAGTGTCACGGTGCGCGGTGCGCGCACCGTGATCAGCGTGCAATCGAACATCGCCGACCCGCTGACCCGGGTCTATGCCGAGGAAACCTACCTGGTCCTGGTGATCGGCCTGCTGTGCTGGCTGGCCGGTCGGCGCATCGCCATCGACCGTACCGAGCTGGCCCTGGGGCGCCCGGCGCAGGAGGATGACGCGCTGCTCTGGGGGCCGGACCTGCGCCTGGGCAGCGGACGCACCGAGGTGGAGTTCGACAGCGCCTGGCTGCGCTTGCCGGTGGTGCAGGACCTGACGGCGCTGAAGGGTTTTCTGCGCAGCGCGCCGCAAGGGCTGGTGATCCGCTTTCGCAACCAGAACGGCCTGGTGGCCGAGGTCTATCGCCACCTGCGCGCCCGCCACTACGGGCAGTGGCCGACGCTCAACGCCATGGCTGAACGGCAGCGGCTCAGCGCCAGCAGCTTTCGCCGCCAGCTGGAGCGAGAGGGGCGCTCGTACCAGCAGATCAAGGACGAAGTACGCCGGGCGATGGCCTTCGAACTCTTGCGCGAAGGCCACCTGAGCATCGCCGAGATCGCCGAGCACACCGGGTTCCAGGAACCCAGTGCGTTTCACCGGGCGTTCAAGAAGTGGACCGGGCAGAGTCCGGGCAGCTATCGGGCCAAGCGCGCCTCTTCGGCATGATGGGGCGTGCTTGGTCCGCTATCGCTAAAGCGGTTCGGGCCTGAACAACGGCTTCTTCATCACGCCCTTGATCCAGACCAGCGCGATCAGCGATACCACCGCCAGCACGATCCCTGCCGTACCGAAGACCTTCAGGTTCATCTCCGGGCTGGGCGAGGCATGCCAGATCGCATACAGCATCCCGCCGATGCCGAACAGCTGCGGCAGCGGATAGAGCGGGGTGCGGAATGGCCTCGCCCGATGCGGGTAGCGCAACCGCAGGGCGATCACGTCAAGGTGCACGATGATGTACGCCAGCAGCCAGGCCAGGGCGGCGGCCAGTAGCAGCAGGTTGATCGCGGCGGCGTCCTGGCCCATCAGCAGGATCGGCAGGCCGGTGATCGCCGCCACGAACAGCACGGCCACCCAGGGCGTGCGCGCCCGCGGACTGAGCTGCTTGAACTGGGGAAACGCCTGGCCATTGCAGGCCATGCCATAGAGCATGCGCGGAATGGCCGCGAGCGAGGTGTTGAGGGTGCTGCAGGTGGCGGTCACCGCGGCGATCACCAGGAACACCTCGCCGGTCTTGCCGAACACCGTGGTGGCGAACAGGTAATGGGGCAGGGCATCGCTGCTCAGGGCTTCGCGGGGCACCAGGAACAATGCACCCAGGCCGTACAGGCCAATGGTGGCGAAGATCACGGTCAGGCCGATGATCATCGAACGCGGAATGTTGCGTTCGGGCTTGCGGGTTTCCTCCACCAGCGAGCAGACGAACTCGGCGCCGACGAAGCCCCACACTGCCATGGCGGTCAGGGCCAGCACCCCGGCGCCCATCGGGTTCCAGTCGCCCTGCAGCAGCGTGGTGGTGACCCCTTCGGCATGTCCTTCGCTGATCGCGGCGACGCCGAGGATCAGCAGCACGATCACCATGACCACGGCCATGGCGCTCTGCAGCTTGGCGAAGATGTCGATGCCCATCAGGTTCAGGCCGGTGAACAGCGCGAGCACGCCGAAGGCCACCGAGTATTGCGGGAACACCCCGGGGTAGACCTTGGCGACGATCAGGTCGAGCAACAGCAGTTCGGCCGACAGGGCGAACATGGCCACCACCACGTAGCCGGAGAAGGTCGCCAGGATCGCCGGGAAGTGCCCCAGCGCCACCTCGGTGTAACTCGACAGGCTGCCGGCACGGGGCACCAGCAGGGCCAGTTCGGAGAAGGAAAAGGCGTAGCTCAGGGCCAGCAGGTAGGCCAGCCCCAACGGCACGATGAAGCCCAGGCCGGCGGCACCGACCCCCTGCAGCATCATCACCATCACCCCTTGCGACACCACCAGGCCCACGGCCACCGCCAGCAGCGACCCCAGCCCCAGGACCCGGCGAAAGCCGGCTTGATCGTGCTGCATGCTGGCAGGCACGGACGCACTTGCACTCATGACAGTTCCCCGCTCTTTGTTGTTGTAGTTGCGCCAGATACTGGGACAGGGTGCGGGGCGGGGAAATTAGTAAATATGTGGTTGCTAGGCAGGAAAAAGCTAGGCGCTCCTCCAGAGCCCGCCAGGCCTGTTTTCAGAACGTCGCCTTGACCTGCAAGCCGAATATCAGCGCATTGTCGATGTCCTTCCCGGAAAACGCTCCCGGCTCGACGATGTACTGCACATCCGGGCGCAGGTTCAGCCAAGCGGTGGCCTGGTAGCCATAGCTCAGCTCGACCAGTTGCTCGGCGCTGTCGAGGTTCGGGAAGGGTTGCCCGGCATCGACGGCCGCATCTTCCAGCACATCGCGGCTACGTGGGTTCGGTACCGCGCGGCCATACCCCAGGGCAACGGTATCCCGTGGCCGGCTTGCGAATGGCTGGTACAGCACCACGCCTGCGCCGTACCACCGGGTGAATGGCGAGGCGGCCTTGCTCGAGGCCGAGTACTGGCCGAAGGCATGCAGGCTGCGCCCGGGCGATGCCGGGTCGTTCCACACGGCCTGGTCGACCAGCAGGTAATGCCCGCCACGACCGGCGACCTCCTCGCTGCTGCCGATGCGCTTCACGTTCGAGCTGTCGTAGTAGTAACCTAGCTTGTACTCGCCCGGCAGTTCGCCGCGCAGCTTGTACACCAGCTCCACCGGGACCACGGTGCCGGTGGTGTGCTTGGGACCCAGGTGCCAGGCGCGGCTGGAATTACCGTTGCTCTCGGGGTCGACGTTGAACGTCGCCACCCGCAGTTGCCAGTCGGGCGCGAGGTCATATTTCACCCGTACGCCGAGGTGGGCGTTGGGGTAGTTGGTCCAGCCGCTGCCGCCGGACATGTTCAGCGGGTGGCCACAGAAGCCGGCGTTCATGAAGTTGCACAGGATGCCGCTGTCCAGCCCGCCGAGGTCGTTGCCCATGGCCATGTAGCCGAGCTTGAGGTTGAGCGCGGGCGACAGGTTGCGCTCGTAGCTGAGTTCGGTCAGGCGGGTGTAGAGACCGCCGTAGTTTTCCTGGATCGGCAGGCGGTTGCCTACCAGGTCTTCTGAAGCGCTGTTGCCACGGCGGTCGTTGATAGTCAGCTGGACCTTGCCGCCGTTGTCCAGGCCGGACAGCTTCGACAGGTCGAACTGCACGCCCAGCTTGAGGTTCTGCGAGTAGCGGGCCGAACGGTGCAGGCCACCATGGGCGTTGTAGGCGGTCTCGCCGCTGTAGTCGCCGGTGAAGGTGATGCCGTCTGCCGCGAGCTGCTGGCGCAGACCGCCCCAGTCGCCGGTCAGGGTGTTGTCGGCGGCGAATGCAGCAGTGCTGGCGAGGGCAAGAAGCAGGGGGGGCGTGAGGCGTGAAACGGATGACATTGCGGAGTCTCGGGTTGTCTGAAAGGGCCTGCATCGCCGCCAAGCCGGCTCCTACACTGAGTGCACGGACCCTGTGGGAGCCGGCTTGCCGGCGATGCAGGCGACGCGATTACGGCAGGGCGTACGCCATCACGTAGTCGCCACGGTCGGTCGACTGGCGCGCGCCGCCGGCGGTGACCACCACGTACTGCTTGCCGGTTTTCGGCGACACATAGGTCATCGGGCCGCCCTGGCTGCCGACCGGGAGGCGGGCCTTCCAGATCTCGTTGCCGTTGCCGCTGTCGTAGGCGCGCAGGTAGAAGTCCTGGGTGCCGGCGATGAACACCAGGCCACCTTGGGTGGACAGGGTGCCGCCCAGGGTCGGCAGGCCGATCTTGATCGGCAGGTGCATGCGGATCCCCAGGGGGCCGGTGTCCTCGACGGTGCCGACCGGCACCTGCCAGGCGACCTGCCGGGTCTTCATGTCGATGGCGGTGAGGGTGCCGAACGGCGGCGCCTGGCACGGAATACCGGCCACCGACAGGAAGCGGTTCTTGTTCACCGCGTACGGCGTGCCCTTGAGCGGCACCGCGCCCATGCCGGTGTTCAGCGCCTCGCCGCCGCCTGCCGCCGCGCCCTGGTTCTGCGACGGGATCATCTGGATCCACAGGCCCAGGCGCATGTCGTTGACGAAGATGAAACCATGCACCGGGTCGGTGGAGAGGCTGCCCCAGTTCATGCCGCCCAGCGAGCCGGGGAAGCTCAGCGACAGGTCGGTGCCCGGCGCGGTGTACAGGCCGTCGTAGCGCATCTTCTTGAAGTCGATGCGGCACAGCAGTTGGTCGTACGGGGTGGCGCCCCACATGTCCGATTCGGTCAGGGTCTGCGCGCCGATCTGCGGCATGCCCACCGACTTTGGCTGGGTCGGCGAGTACGGCTCGTCAGGGATGTTGCCCGGCTTGACCGGTACTTCGTCGACCTGGGTCAGCGGCTTGCCGGTGGCGCGGTCGAGCACGTAGATCTGCCCGGCCTTGGTGCCGATCACCACGGCGGGCACGGTGCTGCCGTCATCTTTGGTGAAGTCGATCAGGCTCGGCTGCATTGGCAGGTCGAAATCCCAGAGATCGTTGTGCACGGTCTGGTACACCCACTTTTGGTTGCCCGTGGTGGCGTCCAAGGCCAGCACCGAGGCGCCGTAGGTGTGGTCCAGCTTGTTGCGCTCGACACCGTAGATATCGGTGGACGAGGAACCCATCGGCAGGAACAGGGTGTTCATCGCCGGGTCGTACGACATCGGCGCCCAGCTGTTGGGGGTGCTGCGCACGTAGGTCCGGTCGCCTTGCGGGGCTTCGCGGTCCTGCGGGTTGCCCGGGTCGAAGGCCCAGCGCTGGGCGCCTGTGATCACGTCAAAACCGCGGATCACGCCGCCGGGCATGTCGGTCTGCACGTTGTCGGCGACGCGGCCGCCGACCACCACGGTGGTGCCGGCCATCAGCGGTGCCGAGGACAGCTGGTAGTACGAGTCCGGTACGTTGCCCAGGCCGGCCTTGAGGTCGACCTTGCCGTTGTCGCCGAAGCCTTCGCAGAACGCGCCGGTGTCGGCATCGACCGCGATCAGGCGGGCATCGATGGTGTTGGTCAGCAGGCGGCGCTGGCAGTTGGCGCCGGCCGGCAGGCGGGTCTCACTGACTGGCGTGCTGTCAGGCTGGGTCGGCTGGGCGATCGGCGCGCTGGCGTCGAAGTAGGCCAGGCCGCGGCAGCGCTGCCAGACCTTGGACTGCGCGTTGATGGCGTTCTTCCACAGTTCCTTGCCGGTGTCGGCGTCGAGGGCGATCAGGTTGTTGTGCGGGGTGCAGATGAACACCTTGTCGCCTACCTGCAGCGGGGTGAGCTGGTCTTCGGCGCCGTTGCCGTCGCTGAGGGCGACGTCACCGGTGTGGTAGGTCCAGGCCACCTTGAGCTGGTCGACGTTGCCTCGGTTGATCTGGTCCAGCGCGGCGAAGCGGCTGCCGCCCTCGGTGTTGCCGTAGTGGGCCCAGTCCTTCTGCTGCTGGCCGGGTTGCACCGGCGTCAGGCCCGGGGCCTTGCCGGTGGGGGCGACGCTGGGATGGGCGACGAACATGTTGCCGGCGGCGATCACCAGCGCCACGCCCAGCAGGCCGGCGACGCCATAGGCGCCACGCGCCGGGCCTCGGACCAGTTGCGGATACACCAGCGCCACCACCAGGCCGATGGCGGCGAACATGAACAGCCGCGAGAACAGCGGCCAGAACACCAGCCCGGCATCGGCCACGGCCCAGACGGCGGTGCCGGCGAGAAACATCGCGTACAGCCAGGCGCCGGCCGGATTGCGACGGGCGATGAGCAGGCCGGCGATGGCCATGGCCAGGCCGCCGACCAGGAAGTACCAGGAACCGCCCAGGCCGGCCAGCTTGACGCCGCCGGCGGCCAGGAGCAGGCCGAGCAGAGCGATGACGACGCCCAGTCCGACCAGGATGAAGGTTGAGGCGCCGGAGGCGCGGGGTGAGTCTTTCATGCCAGGGATCTCGCAGGTGGAATGCGAGAAGTTTAAGCCCTTAGCAAGCTAATTAACAAGTTAGTACATTTCCGGCGAGCAAAATTCTGCAGGCTGCACGCCTCACGTGTAGGAGCGGCGCCACCTGCATGAACTCAGACCTGCAACCCCTCCAGCAAACAGCGCAACGCCCCCTTGACCCGCTCCGCCGCCGCCTGCGGATCGTCCTGGGCAATCACCCACATGCCGCTGTCGCCCATCGCGCCGTTGATCAGGTGAGCCATGGCCACGGCGTCGAAGGCGCGCAGCCTGCCGGCCTGCTGCAACTCCACCAGCCCCTGGGCCATGGGCCCGATGTAGCTGGCTTCCTCCAGTTCGCGCAGTCGCGGGCCGAGCACCCCGGGGGCGTCCTGCAGCAGGATGCGGCGCAGGGCCGGCTCGTGCAGCAGGTCGTAGTAGTACAGGCAGGTGTCGATATAGCCCTCCCACGGGTCGTCATGAGTGGCGTAGCGGGTGTCGATCGCCTGGTTGATCTCCTCGAGCAGGTGCTGCACCACAGCGGTGAACAGCCCGGCCTTGCCGCCAAAATGGTGGTGCAGGGCCCCGCGGGTGAGGTCGGCCTCGGCGCACAGTTCGTCCATCACCACGGCGGCAAAGCCCTTTTCGGCGAACTGGCGGCGGGCGACGGCGATCAGCCGTTCGGTAGTGTCCGCGCTCATGGCGGCGCGGCTGCGGCGAGGGGTGGGCATGGAGGGCTCCGAGTCAAGAACGATGGCTGCAAATTAGCATACGTTGCGTATGCCAATAAATGGCATTAGCATACGCGGCGTATGTAAATTGGAGGTGGCTACCGTGACTGCCCTCGCTTCACCCAAGAATGTTGCCTGGCTGGGCGAGCTGCCTGGCCTGTTGCGCCTGGCGCTGCCGCTGGTGCTGGGCCTATCGGCGGCCGAGCTGATCAGCCTGACCGATACCGTGCTGCTGGCCTCGCTGGGCACCGTGGTGCTGGCCTGTGTCGCGCTGACCAGCAGCGCCGGGCTGATCTTCCATGCCGGGCTGTACGGCATGCTCGCCACCCTCAGCGTGCGCGTCGGCCATGCCCATGGCGCAGACGACCCCGGCACCGTGGCACGCACGCTGCGTGCCGGGCTGGGTTATGGCCTGCTGGTGGGTATCCTCGGCTGCCTGGCGATGCTGGCCTGTCTGCCCTTGGTGCAATGGTTGGGCGTACCGCTGCCCGATGTGGCGCTGCTGACGCCGTACTGGCAGGCGATGGCGGTGTTCCTGATCCCGTACTGCCTGGCGGTGGTGTTCAAGGACGTGCTGGAAGCCATCGGCCGGCCCTGGGTGGGTGTGCTGCTGGTGATGAACGCGGTGCTGTTCAACATTCCGCTGAGCTATGGGCTGATCCACGGCCATTTCGGCTTGCCGGCGCTGGGCCTGCTGGGGGCGGGTATCGCCAGTGTGATCGCCGAATCGCTGGCGGTGCTGCTGGCCCTGGCTTACTGGCGCCTGGCGCCCTCGCTGGCGAGTTACCGTCAGGCTGCCCAAGGGGCACGATTGACCTGGCGCACGCTGTTGGGCGAGGGCTGGCCGCTGGGCCTGGGGTATCTTGCCGAGGCCGGCGCGGTGGTGATCGCTGCCTGGATGCTCGGCTGGCTGGGCAATGCGGCCCTGGCGGCCAACCAGGTGGTGCAGTCGATCGGCGCGCTGCTGTACATGCTGCCGCTGGGCATGGCGGCGGCGGTCAGCATCCGCATCAGCCAGGCCCAGGGCCGCGGTGAGACGGCACGCATCCGCGCCATCGGCAGCGCCACCTTTGCCAGCGTCACTGCCTGGATGCTGGTGGCCACCATGTTGCTGGCGCTGTTCGGGCGCTCCATCGCCGAGGCCATGAGCGACGACCCGCAGGTAATCGCCATCGCCGTGCCGATGTTCGTGGTGGTCGCGGCCATGCAGGTGGCCGATGGCCTGCAGTCCACCGCGCTGGGCGCCTTGCGCGGCCTGCAGGACTACCGCTGGCCGGTGGGCGTGACCTTGGTCAGCTACTGGCTGCTGGCGCTGCCACTGAGCTACTGGCTGGCCTTCCACTCCTCGCTGGGCGCGGTGGGCGTCTGGGTCGGCTTCGCCTGCGGCCTGACCGTGGCGGCGGTGCTGCTGCCGTGGCGGTTCTATCGCCTGCAGGCAACGCCCGCCACGGCGGTACTGGCTCAGCCCTGATAGAACACCGCCAGCCATACCGTCGCCACGCCGGGCTCGGTCCATTCCACCCGGTGGCGGCAACCGGGCGGGATGTCCAGATGGTCGCCGGGGCGCAGCACGCGGGTATGTGGCTCGTGCTCCAGGCGCAGCCCGGCGCTGCCGCTGAGCACGACCACCCATTCGCCCTCGGCCTGGTCGTACCAGAACCCCGGCGGGCTGGACTGGCCGCTGGAGACGATACGCTCGATGCGCAGGCCCGGGCGCCGGAGCAGGTCGGTGAACTGCTCGTCGGCGTCGGGCGCGAGCGGGGGCAGGGCGCTGAACAGGTTGTCGGGCATGGGTGTCTCGCGTGGTTGATTCCAGTCGGTGATTGTAGGAAGGTTTCGGCCTTTGCCTCCTGGAAGATTGACGATGGACAAGCTGCTGGCGCTCAAGGTGTTCATGGCCACCGCCGAGGCCGGCGGCTTTTCCGCCGCCGCGCGCAGGCTCGGGGTGGCGACCTCCTCGGTGACCCGCCAGGTCGACGCCCTGGAACTTGAGCTGGGGGCCAGCCTGCTCAACCGCTCGACCCGCCAGGTCAGCCTGACCGAAGCCGGCGCCAGCTACTACCAGCGGGCCCGCGAGATTCTCGAGGCCTTGGCCGAGGCCGACGCCAGCGTCGCCGATCGCGGCGAGGAGCCGGTCGGCGTGTTGCGCCTGTGCCTGCCGGTGGAGTTCGGTCGCCGGGTCATCGCTCCGCACCTGGGCGCGTTCCTCGCCCGTTACCCGGCACTGGAGCTGGACATCGACCTGAGCGACCGCTTTGACGACCTGCTCGATGGCCGCTACGACCTGAGCATCCGCCTTGGCGAGCCGGCGCCCAGTGATGAACTGGTGTGTCGCCCGCTGGGGCGCTTCGAGCGCTGGTTGGTGGCCAGCCCGGCGTACCTGCGCCAGCAGCCGGCGCTGAGCGAGCCGCAGCAACTGGCCGCGTGCGCCTGCCTGCGTTTTCGCTACGGCCAGTCGGCGCGGCCGTGGCGGCTAAGCCTGGGCGAGCAGCGCCTGGAACTGGACGTCAGCGGCCCGTTGCGCAGCGCCAACGCCGACCTCTTGCGTGAGGCGGCCATTGCCGGCAGCGGCGTGGCGCTGCTGGCCGACTGGCTGGTGCGCGAGGATGTCGAGGCCGGGCGCCTGCAGCGGCTGTTCGCCGACTGGACGGTGAGTCCGGGGGCGGCCAGTGCCAGCATCAACGCCTTGTACCTGCCCAACCACCGCGGCTCGCGCCGGGTCATGGCGTTCGTCGCCTTCTGCGAGGGGTTGCTGGCCGGCTGATGCGTTGCGCGCCGCGCAAAGGCCCGTTGCGCGGGCGATGGATTCTCGCCGGGGCGGATGTCCGTCACCCTTCGCGCACATCCTTTCGCAAGCCGAGGTGCCCTCGAATGAATCCCTCCCTCGCCGTCGCCCAGACATCAGCACGGAGCCTGAGCCGGGCCCTGGTGACGCTGCTGGCGTTCTGCTGCGGCGCCATCGTCGCCAACATCTACTACGCCCAGCCCATCGTCGGCCTGATCGCGCCGGACCTGGGGCTGTCCACCGAGCGGGCCAGCCTGATCGTGTCCCTGACCCAGATCGGCTACGCCCTGGGCCTGTTGTTCCTGGTGCCGCTGGCCGACCTGCTGGAGAACCGCCGGTTGATGATCGCCACGGCGGTGCTGGCCACCGGCAGCCTGCTGCTGGCTGGCACCAGCGGTCACGGGCAGGGCGAGGTGTTCCTGCTGTACGCAC
Source organism: Pseudomonas sp. TE6283 (assembly GCF_054060555.1). Taxonomy (NCBI): domain Bacteria; kingdom Pseudomonadati; phylum Pseudomonadota; class Gammaproteobacteria; order Pseudomonadales; family Pseudomonadaceae; genus Pseudomonas; species Pseudomonas sp. TE6283. The sequence continues at coordinate 266,115 of NZ_JBSSDH010000007.1, read as the reverse complement.
TGCTGATCGGCTTCAGCTCGGTGGCGGTGCAGATGCTGATACCGCTGGCGGCGCACCTGGCGCCGGAGCGCGAGCGTGGCCGGGTGGTCGGCAACATCATGGGTGGGTTGCTGCTGGGCATCCTGCTGGCGCGGCCGCTGGCGAGCCTGGTGGCCGATCACTTCGGCTGGCGTGCGGTGTTTGTCGGCGCCGCCGGGGTGATGGTGGCGATCATCCTGCTGCTGGCGTTGACCTTGCCCCGCCGGCTGCCGGAGCACAAGGCCAGTTATGCCGGGCTGATGGCCTCGTTGCTGGTGCTGTTGCGCCGCCATCCGGTGTTGCGCCAGCGGGCGCTGTACCAGGCGCTGATGTTCGCCGCCTTCAGCCTGTACTGGACGGCGGTGCCGCTGGCGCTGGCTGGCGAGCACGGCCTGTCGCAGAGCCAGATCGCGCTGTTCGCCCTGGTGGGCGCGGTGGGCGCGGTGGCGGCGCCGCTGGCCGGGCGCCTGGCCGATGCCGGGCATGCGCGACGCGCTTCGCTGCTGGCGATGGCCCTGGCGCCGCTGGCGTTACTGCTTGGCTTGAGCGTACCGGGCGCCAGCGTGATCGGCCTGGGGTTGACCGGGGTGCTGCTGGATTTCGCCGTGCAGATGAACATGGTCATCGGCCAGCGTGAGGTGTACGCGCTGGATCCGGCCAGCCGTGGCCGGCTCAATGCCCTGTACATGACCAGCATCTTCCTCGGTGGGGCGCTGGGCTCGGCGCTGGCCAGCGGGGTGTACGCGCAGTACGGCTGGAGCGGCGTGGCGTTGCTGGGGGCGGGATTGCCGGCGGTTGCGCTGGGGGTGTTCCTGGTTGTTTCCCGGCGATGATCCCCGGGGCTTCTATCGTCCCAGCGGCAGGGCCACGCCGATCAGTGCGAACAGGCTCGCGCAACAGCGATTGAACCCCCGGCCACCCTTGGCCAGCCACGGGCGGATGCGAAACGCCAGGCGTGCCAGCAGGTACTCCACCAGGCATTCGACACTGGCGAAGGTCGCCGCCATCGCCACGAACTGCACCAGCAGGCCACGCTGCGGGTCGATGAACTGGGGCAGGAACGCGCCATAGAACAGCAGCACCTTGGGGTTGGCCACAGCCGAAAGGCAGCCCTGGCGGAACAACCCGGCATTGCTCAGCGCCACACCGCCGCGCGGTTGTTCCAGGTGCAGCGCCGGTGTTCGCCACAGCTGGATCCCAAGCCAGACCAGATAGGCCCCGCCGATCCATTTGAGCACCGTCAGCAACGAGGCCGAGGCCTGCAGCAGGGCGTTCAGGCCGAACATGGTCAGGGCGATCAGGAGACTGAAGCCCAGCACGCCGCCGAGGATGGTGAACAGCGTGCGGCGGGCGCCGTACAGCGCGCCATGGGTCAGGGCCAGCAGACTGTTGGGGCCTGGGGTCAGCGACAGTCCGATGCTGGCGAGCAGGTAGATGAGCCAGGTGTCGAGTGCCATGGGGGAGCCTTGTGGATGTGCAGGGCGCCAGTGTAGGGCAGGGCAGTGGAAATACAGGGTAGTATCTGGTCATTGAATGGTTATATCTGGACATTCCTGAATGACACCCGACCTGCGTCTGCTGATCCTGCCTTTACCGGAGTTCGCCTTGCTGCCGTTCGGCGCGTTCCTCGACAAGCTGCGCTTCTCCGCCGACGACGAGGACTACAGCCGTCAGCGCTATTGCCGTTGGACAGTGCTCGGGCTGGACCGGGAGCCGGTGGTTTCAAGCAGCGCAGCGATTGTCCAGGTCGAGGCAACCCCTGCGCAGATCCGCTGGGGCGACTACGACCACCTGGTGCTGTTCGGCGGGCGCAACGCCAGTGCCACGGCGGCCTTGGCACCGCGCTACAAGGCCCTTTTGAAGCAGGCGAGCAAGGCCGGGGTGAAGCTGGTGTGTGTCGACAACGCGGCCTTCCTGTTGGCGGCCTGTGGCCTGCTGGACGGTCATCAGGTGGTGGTGCACTGGCGCCATGAAGCGGAGTTTCGCCTGGCCTTTCCCCGCGTGCGCCTGTTGACCGGGCAGCTGTTCTGCTTCGACGGTGAGCGCATCACCTGTGCCGGCGGCACGGCGGCCATCGACCTGGCGGTGGAGCTGATCGCCCGCGCCAGTGGCCGTGCCCGGGCGCTCAAGGGCCTGGCCGACATGCTGGTGGACGAAAGCCGGGACAGCCAGCACGCCTTGCGTTCGCTGGAGGCCGGCGCCGGGCAGGGACGCCAGGTGCAGCGGGCCACGGCGCTGATGCGCCATCACCTGGCGACGCAGCTGCCGGTGGAGGTATTGGCGGCAGAGCTGGGCATCAGCCGGCGCCAGCTCGACCGCCAGTTCCAGGCTTGCCATGGAATGAGCGCCAAGGCCTGGTGGCAGGAGCTACGCCTGCAGCAGGCGCGCTGGCGCTTGCTCAACTCCAGCCACAGCCTGGCGCAGATCGCCGATGAGGTGGGAATGGGGGATGCCAGCTACCTGGGCAAGTGGGTGCGGCGGCGGTTTGGTTGCACGGCACTGGCGTTACGCAGGTCGGGCCATGCGCCGTCCCTGTAGGAGCGGCCTTGCGTCGCGAAAGGGCTGCGCAGCGGCGCCTATTTCGGGAATCGCTGAAATTGCCGGGGCCGCTTTGCGGCCCTTTCGCGACGCAAGGCCGCTCCCACAGGTGCTGTGCATGGCAGGCGGATTCGTTCCCTACTGCGGCGTACCGAACAACCCCGTCCAGTAGATCCCGGCATCGCTCTTCGGATCCACCGCATACGCCGCTCCCAGTTCACGGAAGTCCGGGTTCATCAGCGTGGCGCAGTGCCCTGGGCTGGCCAGCCAGCCATCGACCACCTTGCGCGCGGTGTCGCGCCCGGCGGCGATGTTTTCGCCGATCTGCCGGTACAGGTAGCCGGCCAGCTCCGCCCGGTCGCCCGGGGTGCGGCCATCGCGGTCGAGATGGTCGAAGAAGTTCTGGTTGGCCATGGCCCGGGTGTGGTTGGCGGCCACACCCGCCAGGGTGGCGTTCCAGGCCAGCGCCGGGGCGGCGGCGAACGGCTGGCCGCCGCATTGGCGGGGCAACTGGCGCGCGGCGTTGATCTCCTGCAGCAGCTTCTGGCCTTCGGCCTGCCAGTCGCCCAGGCGGGCGCTGAGCAGCGGCCGGGCCAGGACGATGCGCCAGTCGCGGCCCTCCTGGCTGACGCCGATGTCGACGAACTGCGGGTCGAGCACCACCTGGCAGAAGCTCTCCTCGACGGCCTTCATCGCTGCCTGGGCGTCCCGCGGGCCGGACAGGCTGATGGCCTGCACGTTGACCATCGGGTAGGCGGCGCGGGTCATGGCCTGCTGCAGGTCGCGGGTGCCTTCGGGCGACAGCGCCAGGCGGGTGTCGCTGTTGAGCGGCGGCAGCTCCAGCGAGGCTTCGCCACCACAGCGCTGGGCTTGGCTGCGGTAGACGTTGATCGTATCGATCAGTTGCGCCTCTTCACCGGTGAAGGCCTGGGCGCTGGTCGCGGCGAGCAGGCCCAGCGTCAGGCCGATGAGGCAGGCAACGGATGGGACGCGCATGTGGATCTCCCTGTAACTGGCAGCGTCTGGATCTGCGCTGCCCATCCTACACAACGGCAAGACTTTTGGCCTGGCCATGTGCAGTGTGAAAAAGCGGGCCTTGGCAATCGAATGCGGTTGGCAAAAGAGGGAGTAGACCGCCGGTCGGCAAAAAAGTGCGATCGTTGTTGGCGCGCTATCGCTTGAAGGTACGGAAGAAGGTTGTGACCCTGCGGTCAACAGGGAGAACCGGCCGTATCACCGGCACCCTGTTGACCAGCAGGGGTTGCTGCGTGCCTACCAGAGTGCCACCGCGGCTGCTCCAACAACCCGACCGAACACCGCCAGCGCCGTGTCCACGTCCGCCTCGCTGGTGTAGCGCCCGAGGCTCAGGCGCACGCTGTTGCGCGCCTGGCGCTCGTCGAGGCCGAGGGCCAGCAGCACGTGGGACGCCGCGTTGCTTGCCGAGTTGCAGGCCGAGGTGGTGGACAGCGCCAACTCGCCGGCCAGGGCCAGGCTGCTGAAGCCCTTGGCGTCGATGCACAGGTTGAGGGTGTGGGGAATGCGCTGCACCGCGCAGCCGTTGAGCGTGACCCCAGGCAGGGCCAGCAGACCTTCGCGCAGGCGTCGGGCGAGCTGCTCCAGGCGCTGGTATTCGGCCTCGCCGGGTTGGCCGGCCAGCTCGAACGCGCTGCCCATGCCGACGATCTGGTGGGTGGCCAGGGTGCCGGAGCGCAGGCCGCGCTCATGGCCGCCGCCGTGCATCTGCGCACGCATGGCCGGGCGGGCTCGGGGGCCGACGTAGAGGGCGCCGATGCCCTTGGGGCCGTAGACCTTGTGCGCCGAGAACGACATCAGGTCGACGGCCTGGTGCGCCAGGTCGATGCCGACCTTGCCCACGGCCTGGGCCGCGTCCACGTGCAGCAGGGCGCCGTGGTCGCGGACCAGTTGGCCGATGCGGGCGAAGTCGGTCAGCGTGCCCAGTTCGTTGTTCACCGCCATCAGCGACACCAGGCGCGTGTCCGGGCGCAGCGCGGCCTGCACGGCCTCGGCCTGGATCAGGCCATGGGTGTCCGGTTCAAGGCGGGTCACCGTCCAGCCCTGGCGCTCCAGTTCGGCGGCGGTGTCGAGGATGGCCTTGTGTTCGAGCTGGCTGGTCAGCAGGTGCCCCGGCTGAGCGAAGCCCTGGGCGATGCCCTTGAGCGCCAGGTTGTTGGATTCGGTGGCGCCGGAGGTCCAGACCAGATCGTCGGGCTGGGCGCCGACACACTCGGCCACCTGGCGGCGGGCCTGCTCGACGGCTTCGCGGGCGGCCTGGCCATGGAAGTGGCCGCTGGAGGCGGGGTTGCCGAAGTTCGCTTCGCGGCCCAGGCAGGTGAGCATGGCGGCGATGACCCGGTCATCGACCGGAGTGGTGGCGGCGTAATCGAAGTAGAGCGGGGTGCTGGGCATGATCGCGGGCGGGTCCGTGCGTGGACGCCGCCTGTCGGCATCCATGGACATCATCCTAGGCAATTGCCGATATGAATGTTTTTCCTTTTTCCCATGCCAAGGCGATACTCGAAAAAAATTCTATGCTTTTTCGCTATGTACTTAGAATATTTTTCTCGCGAGGGTCAGAGCCACTGCCACGGTGCCTGCTCGTCGAGGATCGCCGACGACAGACTGGGTACCGAGCTACAGCCGCTGAGCAGCGCGACATTGGCCGCCCGGGCGCGGGCGTCCAGGCGCTCGATGCCGTTGACGAACACCCGGCAGTCGGAGAGGTCGCAATAGCTGGCGCCCGCCTCGATGCAGGCTTCGGCCACGCTGTACCGGTTAAATCAGTTACATACGTTTGTTTCCATGAGACCCGGATTCAGCCCTCGTAGCCCAGGTTCGGCGCCAGCCAGCGCTCGCTGACGCTGATGTCCTGGCCCTTGCGGGCGCTGTACTGCTCGATCTGGTCCTTGTCCACCTTGCCCACGGCGAAGTACTGCGCCTGCGGGTGGGCGAAGTACCAGCCGCTGACCGCCGCCGCCGGGAACATGGCGAAGTGCTCGGTGAGGAACACGCCGCTCGGGCCAGTCTCGCCGATGGCGGTGCCGTCGAGCAGGCGGAACAGGGTTTCCTTCTCGGTGTGGTCCGGGCAGGCCGGGTAGCCAGGTGCCGGGCGGATGCCGCTGTACTGCTCCTTGATCAGCGCCTCGTTGTCCAGGTGCTCGTCCTTGGCATAACCCCAGTGCTCCTTGCGCACCTGCTCGTGCAGCCACTCGGCGCAGGCCTCGGCCAGGCGGTCGGCCAGGGCCTTGACCATGATCGAGCTGTAATCGTCGCCCTTGTCCTGGTAGGCCTTGGCCACTTCCTCGGCGCCGATGCCGGCGGTGGTGATGAAGCCGCCGACATAGTCGGTCACGCCGCTGTCCTTAGGCGCGACGAAGTCGGCCAGCGACCAGTTCGGCTTGCCGTCGGGCTTGATGGTCTGCTGGCGCAGGTGGTGCAGGGTGGCCAGGGTGTCACCGTTGTCGCCGTACACTTCGATGTCGTCGTGTTCGACCTGGTTGGCCGGCCAGAAGCCGAACACCGCGCGGGCGCTGATCAGCTTTTCGTCGATCAGCTTGTCGAGCATCTCGCGGGCGTCCTTGTACAGCGCCGTGGCGGCCTCGCCGACCACTTCGTCGGTGAGGATGCGCGGGAACTTGCCGGCCAGGTCCCAGGAGATGAAGAACGGCGTCCAGTCGATGTACTCGGCCAGGGTGCGCAGGTCGATGTCTTCCAGCACCTTGACGCCGGTGAAGGAGGGCACCGCGGCCTGGTAGGCGGCCCAGTCGTACTGTGGCTTGGCGGCGATGGCCTGGGCGTAGCTCAGGCGCTCGGTGCGGGCGCTGCGGTTGGCGGTGCGCTCGCGCACCTCGACGTATTCCTGGCGGGTCTTCTCGACGAAGCCACTCTTGAGTTCCTTGGACAGCAACTGGGTGGCCACGCCCACCGCGCGCGAGGCGTCGGTGACATAGACCACGGCGTCGTTGGCGTACTTGGGCTCGATCTTCACCGCCGTGTGCGCCTTGGAGGTGGTGGCGCCACCGATCATCAGCGGCAGGTGGAAGTCCTGGCGCTGCATCTCGCGGGCGACGTGGACCATCTCGTCCAGCGATGGGGTGATCAGGCCGGACAGGCCGATGATGTCGCATTTCTGCTCGCGGGCGGTCTGCAGGATCTTCTCGGCCGGGACCATCACGCCCATGTCGACGATGTCGTAGCCGTTGCAACCGAGCACCACGCCGACGATGTTCTTGCCGATGTCATGTACGTCGCCCTTGACCGTGGCCATGAGGATCTTGCCCTTGGCCTCGGGCTTGTCGCCTTTCTCGGCCTCGATGAACGGGATCAGGTGGGCCACGGCCTGCTTCATCACCCGGGCGGATTTCACCACCTGGGGCAGGAACATCTTGCCGGCGCCGAACAGGTCGCCGACCACGTTCATGCCGCTCATCAGCGGGCCTTCGATGACTTCGATCGGGCGCGCCGACTGTTGGCGGCACTCTTCGGTGTCTTCGACGATGTAGGCGGTGATGCCCTTGACCAGCGCATGCTCGAGGCGCTTGTCCACCGGCATCGAGCGCCATTCTTCGTTCTCGACTTCCTTGGTGGCGCCGCCGCCCTTGTAGTCGTCGGCAATCGCCAGCAGGGCGTCGGTGCCGTGCGGGGTGCGGTTGAGCACCACGTCCTCGACCTTCTCGCGCAGGGCGGCGGGGATTTCGTCGTAGATCTCCAGCTGGCCGGCGTTGACGATACCCATGGTCAGGCCGTTCTGGATCGCGTGGTAGAGGAACACCGAGTGGATCGCCTCGCGCACCGGGTTGTTGCCGCGGAACGAGAACGACACGTTGGACACGCCGCCCGAGCTCAGGGCATACGGCAGGTGGTCGCGGATGTAGGCGCAGGCCTCGATGAAGTCGACGGCGTAGTTGTTGTGCTCGTCGATGCCGGTGGCGACGGCGAAGATGTTCGGGTCGAAGATGATGTCTTCCGGCGGGAAGCCCACCTCGTTGACCAGGATGTCGTAGCTGCGCTGGCAGATCTCTTTCTTGCGCGCGGCGGTGTCGGCCTGGCCGACCTCGTCGAAGGCCATCACCACCACGGCGGCGCCGTAGCGCTTGCACAGGCGGGCGTGGTGCTTGAACTGCTCGACGCCTTCCTTCATCGAGATCGAGTTGACGATGCCCTTGCCCTGGATGCACTTCAGGCCCGCCTCGATCACCTCCCACTTGGAGGAGTCGATCATGATCGGCACCCGGGAGATGTCCGGCTCGCCGGCGATCAGGTTGAGGAAGCGGACCATGGCGGCCTGGGAGTCGAGCATCCCTTCGTCCATGTTGATGTCGATCACCTGGGCGCCGGCCTCGACCTGCTGCAGGGCGACTTCCAGGGCCTCGGTGTAGTTCTCCTCGCGAATCAGCCGGGCGAACTTGGCGGAGCCGGTGATGTTGGTGCGCTCGCCGACGTTGACGAACAGCGACTGGCGATCGATGGTGAACGGCTCCAGGCCCGACAGGCGGCAGGCCTTGGGGATGTCCGGAATCGCGCGCGGCTTGTACTTGGCGACCGCCTCGGCGATGGCCTGGATGTGCGGCGGGGTGGTGCCGCAGCAGCCGCCGATGATGTTGAGGAAGCCGCTGGCGGCGAACTCCTCGACCACCGCGGCCATTTCCGCCGGGGTCTCGTCGTACTCGCCGAAGGCGTTGGGCAGGCCGGCGTTGGGGTGGGCGGACACATGGGTGTCGGCCTTGGTCGCCAGCTCTTCCAGGTACGGGCGCAGGTCCTTGGCGCCGAGGGCGCAGTTCAGGCCGACGGAGATCGGCTTGGCGTGGCGCACCGAGTTCCAGAACGCCTCGGTGGTCTGGCCCGACAGGGTGCGGCCGGAGGCGTCGGTAATGGTGCCGGAGATCATGATCGGCAGTTCGACGTCGTCCTCTTCGAACACCTGCTGCACGGCGAAGATCGCCGCCTTGGCGTTGAGGGTGTCGAAGATGGTCTCGATCAGGATCAGGTCGGCGCCGCCCTCGATCAGGCCGCGGGTGGCTTCGATGTAGTTCGCGACCAGTTCGTCGAAGGTGACGTTGCGATAGCCCGGATCGTTGACGTCAGGGGAGATCGAGCAGGTGCGGCTGGTCGGGCCGAGCACGCCGGCGACGAAGCGCGGCTTGTCCGGGGTCTCGAGGGTCTTGGCGTCGGCCACCTGGCGGGCGACGCGCGCGCCCTCGACGTTGAGCTCATAGACCAGCGCCTCCATGCCGTAGTCGGCCTGGGAAATCTGCGTGGCGTTGAAGGTGTTGGTCTCGAGGATATCGGCGCCGGCGTCCAGGTAGGCCTTCTCGATCGCGGCGATGACATCCGGGCGGCTGAGCAGCAGCAGATCGTTGTTGCCTTTGACATCGCTTGGCCAATCGGCGAAGCGCGTGCCACGATAGTCGTGTTCCTCGAGGCGGTAACTCTGGATCATAGTACCCATGCCGCCGTCGAGGATCAGGATGCGCTCTTTGAGTGCTTTCTGGAGTGCTTGGTAACGAGCGCTGCGGTCGGACATAGGAACTACCTGGTCGGGCGAATATCAGAAGGTGCCGAATAATAACAAAGCTGCACGGATTTTAGGCGTACCGCCCATTTGCATGAATTTCCCTCATGTTGGCGCGGCGCCCCCAACACCTCAGGACCCGCCAGGCACATCGTGATGGCTTTCAAGAACCAGGACATTCGGCACATGTTGCATCGCATACTTGCCAGCGCCTTCGCCCTGCTCCTCAGTGGCGCGGCGTTCGGGCAGGCCCCCCAATCGAGCCCGACGATTTCATACACCCGGGATATCCAACCGATCTTCACCGAGAAGTGCGTGGCCTGCCACGCCTGCAACGATGCAGCCTGCCAACTCAACCTGGGCAGCGCCGAGGGCGCCGAGCGCGGCGCTTCCAAGGTGCCGGTCTACCAGGGCGAACGCAGCCAGGCGGTACCCACCACGCGGCTGTTCTACGATGCCCGCGACGAGGCCGGCTGGCGCAAGCAGGGTTTCTACTCGGTGCTGGACAAGCAGGGCAGCCAGGCGGCGTTGATGGCGCGCATGCTCGAACTGGGCCACAAGACCCCGCTCACGCCCAATGCCAAGCTGCCCGAAGAAATCGTCCTGGGGCTCAATCGCAACAACATGTGCCCGCTGCCCCACGAGTTCGACGCCTACGCCGGCGCCCACCCGAAAGAGGGCATGCCGCTGGCGGTCACCGGCCTGACCGACCAGGAGTACCAGACCTTGCAGCGTTGGTTGGCAGCCGGGGCTCCGGTCGAAAAGACGCCAATCCAGCCCAGCGCGGTCGAGGCGAAGCAGATCGCCGACTGGGAAGAGCTGCTCAACCGCCCGGGCTCGACCGAGGCGCTGGTCGGCCGCTGGCTGTACGAGCACCTGTTCCTGGCGCACATCCACTTCGTCGGCGGTGAGCCCGGACACTTCTTCCAATGGGTGCGTTCGCGCACGCCGAGCGGCCAGCCGGTGGACCTGATCGCCACCCGCCGGCCCAACGACCCGCCGGGCACCGATTTCTACTACCGGCTGATTCCGGTGCAGGGCGTGATCGTCCACAAGACCCACATCACCTACCCGATGGGGCCGCAGAAGCTCAAGCGGGTCAAGCAGCTGTTCTACAGCGGCGACTGGCATGCCTCGTCGCTGCCCGGCTATGGCCCGCGCCACCGCGCCAACCCGTTCGAGACCTTCGAGGCGATCCCGGCGGTGGCCCGCTACCAGTTCATGCTGGACAACGCCGAGTACTTCGTCCGCACCTTCATTCGCGGCCCGGTGTGCCGCGGGCAGATCGCCACCGACGTGATCCGCGACAACTTCTGGGCGCTGTTCCAGGAGCCGGCCCACGACCTGTACATCACCGACGCCAAGTACCGGGGCGAGGCCACGCCGTTGCTTGCGATGCCCGGGCAGATCGATGACGTTGGCAGCGTGCTGAGCCTGTGGCACGCCTACCGCGACAAGCGCAACGAGTACGAGGCGCTGCGTCGCGAAGCCTATGCCGAGCAGCCGGCGCCAAGCTGGTCGACCCTGTGGGCCGGCAACGACAACGCACTGCTGAGCATTTTCCGCCACTTCGACAGCGCCTCGGTGACCAAGGGCCTGATCGGTGATGTGCCGCTGACCATGTGGCTGTTCGACTACCCGCTGTTCGAGCGCACCTACTACCAGCTGGCGGTGAACTTCGATGTGTTCGGCAATGTCTCGCACCAGTTGCAGACACGGCTGTACTTCGACCTGATCCGCAACGGCGCCGAGATCAACTTCCTGCGCCTGATGCCTGCGGGCAAGCGTGGCGAGATCCTCGGCGACTGGTACCAGAACAGCGGCAAGGTGAAGATGTGGATGGACTACGAGGACATCGACACCAGCACTCCGAGCGCGCTGAAATTGGACAAGCACGATCCCAAGCGCGACTTCGGCCTCAAGCTGCTGCAACGCACCGGCAGCCTGAACGCCGCGCCGGATCCGATCAACCGTTGCCAGGGCGCCTATTGCTCGCGGTCCGGCCTGCCCACGGAGTTCCGTGACGCCGAGCAGTCGCTGAGCCGCCTGGTGTCGCGCCCGGCGGCAGGGCTCAAGGTGATCGGGCAACTGCCCGAGGCGACCATGCTGCGCATCGAAGGGCAGGGCGGCCAGCGCCAGGTCTACAGCCTGCTGCGCAATCGCGCGCACAGCAACGTGGCGTTCCTGCTTGGCGAGGCCTACCGCTACCAGCCGGGGCTGGACACGTTGACCCTGTACCCGGGCGTGCTCAGCAGCTATCCCAACTTCATCTTCAACATCCCGGTGGCCGATGTGCCGGAGTTCGTCGAGGACATGGAGGCGGCGCGGGACGACACGGCGAAGTTCGAGCGCATCGTCATGCGCTGGGGCGTGCGCCGCAGCCACCCCGAATTCTGGCGCTACTTCCATGACCTGAACAGCTACATCAAGGAAACCGAGCCGGTAGAGGCCGGCGTGCTGGACATGAACCGCTACGAGAACCTCTGATCGGTTGGCCTGATCTTTTCGGCACCCATGCGGTCGGAATCGATGGACAGGCCCCGGGGCTGCTTTGCAGCCCATCGCCGGCAAGCCGGCTCCCGCAGACGTGCGCAATCCCTGTGGGAGCCGACTTGCCGGCGAAACGAGCGCGAAGCGCTCGCCGGGCCTCAATGCATCGACGAACGCAGGGTTTTTCATGCTGTATTCGCTTCAGGCTCTCCGGGCATTCGCCGCCTGGGTGGTGGTCTGCCACCACTTCATGCAGATCTTCTTCGACTTCAACGCCACCGGCCCTGTCGGCCAACTGCTCGCCGATCGCGGCGCGGTAGGGGTGGACATCTTCTTCGTCATCAGCGGCCTGGTGATCTACCTTTCGACCCGCGACAAGGACATCGCGCCCGCGCAGTTCCTGCTCAATCGCGTCCTGCGCATCGTGCCTGCCTACTGGTTCTACACCCTGCTGATGGCCGCGCTGATGCTGGTCGCCAGCCGCTGGATGCCGCACCAGGTGTTCGAATGGCAGCACCTGCTGCTGTCGCTGCTGTTCATCCCGGCGGAGAATCCGGGCGGCTACGGCCTGTACCCGACCCTCAACGTCGGCTGGACGCTGAACTTCGAGATGTTCTTCTACCTGCTGTTCGGCCTGGCGTTCCTGGTGCGCCAGCGTCATCACCTGCTGCTGGTGACGGGGGCGCTGCTGCTGGTCAGCGAGGTGCTGGGCCGCCTCGGCGTGCTCAGCCGCTTCTACAGCAACGACATCGTCTACGAGTTCCTGCTGGGCATCGGCCTGGGCGTGCTGTACCGCCGCGGGCTGATTCGCCAGGGCCTGTGGCTGCCATTGGGGCTGCTGGGTGTGGCGGGGTATGCGCTGTATCAACTGGACGCCTCGCAACGCCTGTTGCACTGGGGCCTGCCCAGCGCCCTGGTGGTGCTGGCGTTCATCGCCCTGGAGCGCTACTTCAACGGCAACCGGGTGCTCAAGGCGCTGGGCGATTGCTCCTATTCGGTGTACCTGGTGCATGTGCTGGTGCTGTACGGCGGCCTGTTCGCCAGCGAACGCCTGCACCTGAACCCGTACCTGGTATTCGCCTTGTGCGTGCCGTCAATCGGACTAATGTCGTGGCTTAGTTACCACTGGCTGGAGCGTGGCCTGTACGGGCGGCTCAAGGCCGGATTCGCGGGACGTGGCGCCGCGCAGCCGGCGCTGGTGCTATCCCGAGTCAAATACTAGGACTTTGTTCGAGGGCCGGGTTGGCGTACACTGCCGGCAAGTCTGTGAGGAACTTCCATGAGCGCTATAACCATTACCGACGCCGCCCATGATTACCTGGCCGATCTGCTCTCCAAGCAGAACACGCCTGGCATCGGCATCCGTATCTTCATCACCCAGCCGGGCACCACCTACGCCGAGACCTGCATCGCCTACTGCAAGCCGGGCGAGGAGAAGCCCGACGACCAGCCGGTGGGCCTGAAGAGCTTCACCGCCTACCTCGACGCGGTCAGCGTGCCGTTCCTCGAGGACGCGCTGGTCGACTACGCCACCGACCGCATGGGCGGCCAGCTGACCATCAAGGCGCCGAACGCCAAGGTGCCGATGGTCAACGAAGACAGCCCGATCAACGAGCGTATCAACTACTACCTGCAGACCGAGATCAACCCCGGCCTGGCCAGCCACGGCGGCGCCGTGAGCCTGGTGGATGTGGTCGACGACGGCATCGCCGTGCTGCAGTTCGGCGGCGGCTGCCAGGGCTGCGGCCAGGCCGACGTGACGCTGAAGGAAGGCATCGAACGCACCCTGCTCGAGCGCATTCCGGAGCTCAAGGGCGTGCGTGACGTGACCGACCACAGCCAGAAGGAAAACGCCTACTACTAAGGCGTCTTTCCAATCGCGGGGCAAGCCCGCTCCCACGCCTAGGGCATACCTGGGCACAGCGTGGGAGCGGGCTTGCCCCGCGATGCTTTTCAGGCGTTGTGCATTGATCCCTAGCAACAAAGTGTTACGGATTCAACCCCTGCGACAACCGGTCGCGCCCCGTAAACAAAGGGCTGCAGCCCGATTGGCCGGATGTCGGGTGGATGGTGCGGGGGGAGCGTGACAGAATGCCCCGGTTTTCTGGCCGGCCCATCCCAGGGGTCGGCACCTTCCCTGTAAAGGATGGTTCCATGAATGATCTGTTGACCCGGCGCGCGGTTGTCGCCGGGATGGGCGTACTGGGGCTTGGCCTGCTGGCGGGTTGCAACCCGGCCCGGGGCCTGGATTTCAAGTACGGCAAGAACATGAGCAACGAGATCCTCGGGCGCAAATTCAAGCTCAAGGACACTCAAGGCAACGAGCGCACCCTGTCGAGCTTTTACGGCTCGATGCCGATGATCTTCTTCGGCTTCACCCAGTGCCCGGCGGTCTGCCCGACCGCGCTGGCGCGGATCGCCCAGATCCGCAAGATCCTCAGGGGCCGTGACCGCGAGCTGTTCCAGCCGGTATTCATCACCCTGGACCCGGAACGCGACACCCCGGAGGTGCTCGACGCCTACGCCAAGGCCTTCGACCCGTCGATCGTCGCCCTGACCGGCACCCCCGAGGAAATCGCCGAGGTGGCCCGGGAATTCAAGGTGTTCTACGAAAAGGTCCCGGCCGGCGATACCTATACCATCTCTCACTCGTCCACCAGCTACGTCTACGATACGCGTGGCACCCTGCGCCTGAGCCTGGGCCATTCCCTGAACGCCAAGGAATGCGCCGAAGACCTGGTCACCCTGATGGAGATCTGCTGAATGTCGATGCAACCGATCAAACGCGGCCTGGCCGCCCTGGCCCTGCTGGGCATGACCCTGCCGGCGTTCGCCCAGACCACCGTGAGCGACGCCTGGGTCCGCGCCAGCGTGCCGCACCAGCAGTCGACCGGTGCCTTCATGACCCTGACCGCCAGCAGCGACAGCAAGCTGGTGAGTGTCGCCTCGCCCGTGGCCAAGACCGTGCAGGTGCACGAGATGACCATGAACGGCGATGTGATGGGCATGCGTGAGGTGAAGTCGGTCGAGTTGCCGGCGGGCAAGGCGGTGAAGCTGGACCCGAACGGCTACCACGTGATGCTGATGGGCCTGAACCAGCAGGTGAAGGAAGGCGAACAGGTGCCGCTGACCCTGACCATCGAGGATGCCAAGGGCGCCAAGGAAACCCTGCAGGTGCAGGCACCGGTGCGTGCGCTCAACGCCGAGGCTGGCGGCGGGCATGACCATATGCACATGAACCACTGATACAGCCACCATCGCGGGTCAAGCCCGCTTCCACGCGATCGGTGGGAGCGGGCTTGACCCGCGATGGTTTTCGGCGGTCAGCTACGAAAACGTGGCAGCGGCCGCTCGATGTTCAGCGAAGTCAGGGTCTTGCGCACCTGCGCATCCTCGGCCTCCAGCGCCTTCAGGCTGGCGCGGATCTTCCCGGCGGCAGGCACATCGCCCTGGCGGTCGATCCAGTCGGCGATCTCCTTGCAGGCACTGCTCAGGCAGGCCTGGCGCTGGCTCATCAGCGACAGGAGCGTGGTGATTTCTCGTTCGGACATGACGCGATCCTCCATTCAGCCCCTTGAGTGTAGCAGCGCCCGGCCAGGCTGCTCGTAGCCGATGGCCAGTGCCCAGGCCGCCATCGCACAGACAAACAGCGTCCCCCCCATAGCCTGGCAAGCACCCGCCAGCAGCAGTCCCGCTCCGATCTGCAGATAGTAGAACAAGCCGAACAACGCACCCGCCGTGCCACGGCAGTCGGCGTAGTCGACCAGCGCCGAGCCCAGCACCAGCGGAATCGCCATGGCGAAGGCGAACATCACCAGGGCCATGGCCAGCACCGTCCACAGGCTGTCGCCCAGCCCCAACAGTGCCAGCGCCGCCAGCAGGTCGAGCAGGCACGCCAGGCGCAGCAAGCGCGCCATGGCCACCCCGCGTTGCAGCAGCCATGCATTGAGGCGCGCGCCCAGAAGCGAACCGAGCGCCAACGCAGCGCCGGAGTAGCCCATCCATTGTTTGGCGGCGAGGCGCTCGAAGATGAACGGCGCCAGGCTGTACCAGCTGAACACGCTGATGTTGAACACCGCCACCAGGGCGCTGGCCAGCAGCACGCGACGGTCGCGCAGCAGGCGCTGCAGCACCTGGCCAAGCGCGGGCGTCGCCTGCGTGGCGGGGCGTGTCTCGGGCAGGCCGCGCCAGGTCCAGGCGAGCAGCAGCGCGGCCATCAGCAACTGGCCGGCGAGTACGCCGTGATAGCCGAACAGCCGGTCCAGCCAGGCACCGCTGACCAGCCCCAGCGCCGGGCTGAGTGCCAGGCATACGCCGATCAGCGAGAACACCCGGGCCAACTCAGGGCCAGCGTGGCGATCGCGCAGCACGGTCTGGGTAACCACGGAGCCCACCGCCGCGGCAAAGGCCGCCACGACCCGAGCCACCAGCAGTTGGCTGAAGTCGACCGCCAGCAACGCCGCCAGCGCCGCGCCGGTGTAGAGCAGCAGGCCGACAAGCATGGCCGGGCGCCGCCCCCAAAGGTCACTGGCACGCCCCCAGGCCAGCACCCCGGCGGCAAAGGCGACAAAATACAGCGACAGGGTCAGCGAAGCCTGGGCAGGGCTGACGGCGAATGCTTCGGCCAAGGAGACCAGGGCAGGGCTGTAGAGGGTTTCGGCAACCTGAGGAAACATCAGCAGGGCGGTGGCCAGGGCCAACCAGGAACGGGAAAGCATGGGAGTGAACGCCTTGCAGCACAAACGGGCGGTCATGGTAGGGACGTTGTGCCGTGGGCTATTATCGCGACTCTGCTGATCTATCGTTGAAATCGGACAATTACTGCCATGGCCTGGTTAGCCCCCGACGCCCACTTCGATCCCGATGCATTCGATGCGCCGGTAGTGGGCATCTGCTCGGCCCTGGGCGACCACGACTCCGGGCGCCACCGGCATGGCCGCGGCCAGGTGCTGTTCACCCGCCAGGGCTGCGTGCGCATCCAGGCACCCGGACGCCTGTACCTGTTGCCGCCGACCCAGGCGGCGTGGATTCCGGCAGGGCTGGAGCACCGGGCGCGCATGCGCGAGACGGTGGACTATCGCTCGCTCTACTTCAGCACCGCGCTCAGCGTGGGGCTGCCTGACGAGGTGACGATCATCAGCGTCAACCCGATGCTGCGCGAACTGCTCGAACGCATCGCCCAGGCGCCGTTCGACACGGCCTGGGACCAAGGCGACCAAACGCATTTGCTGGCGCTGTGCCTGGGTGAATTGCGCCTTGCACCTCACCAACCGATGTTCCTGCCATTGCCCGGCGATCGGCGCCTGGCCGGGCTGGTCGAGCGACTCGAGCGCCTGCCGCCGGCGCTGGGCGAACTGGCGCAACAAGTCGGCGCCAGCGAGAAGACCATCAGCCGCCTGCTGCGCCGGGACACTGGCATGTCCTATCAGCAATGGCGCCAGCAGTGGCGGCTGTTGCGTGCGCTGGAGCAGCTGGCATTGCAACGGCCGCTGGGCGCCATCGCCGACGACCTGGGGTTTGCCAGCGACAGTGCGTTCATTGCCTTCTTCCGCGGCATGACCGGCACCACGCCCGGGGCCTGGAGCCGTGGCGCGGCTACAGGCCCAGACAGGCCTGGCGATAGGCCCCCGGCGTAACGCCATAGGCCTGCTTGAACTGGCGGCTGAGGTGGCTCTGGTCGGCGAAACCCAGTGTGACGGCGACCTCCAGTGCCGGCAGGCCGCTGCGCAGCAGCTCGCGGGCGCGGGCCAGGCGGCGCTGCTTTAGCCAGGCGTGGGGCGGCAGGCCGGTGGCCTGGCGGAACACCCGGGCGAAGTGGAACGGCGACAGGTTCACCGCCGCCGCCAGGGCTTCCAGCGAGGGCGGCTCGGCCAGTTGGCTCTCCAGCAGCTCGCGGGCACGAGCCACGGCCAGTGGCTCGTTGCCGGGGGCGGCGGGTTCGGCGCAGTGGCCGTGGCGTTGCACCAGCGCCAGTACCGCCTGGCGCCAGGCGGTCTGCTGCTCCAGGGCGCTGGCGCAGGACTCGGACAGCTTGTGCAACTGGCTGAAGGCGGCGGCCAGGGCCGGGTCCTGGATCACGCTGTCCTTGAACCGGGGCAGGCCGTGGCGGCCCAGTTCCAGTTCGTCGAGCACGCCGCTGACCCGCTCGTGCTCGGGGTAGAAGCCACGGTAGCGCCAGCCGGCCTCGTGGGCGGTGGCGCCGGTGTGCAGTTCGTCGGGATTGATCAGCACCATGCTGCCCACCGGCGCCAAATGCTCGCTGCCGCGGTGCCAGAAACGCTGGGCGCCGGACTCGATCACGGTGAACACGTAGCCTTCGTGCACATGCGGGGCAAAGCGCTGCTGGATGTAGCGGGCGTGCAGCATCTCGACGTCGCCGAGGGCGGGCGCCTGCCACAGGTGGGCCTGTTCGCGCAGGGGCGTGCTCATGCCAGCCAGCTGCGCAGAAGGAAGAAGATCAGCATGCTCGCCAGCATGCTCAGCAATACGCTGCGGGTCAACAGCACCAGGGCGATCGCCACCACCGAGCCGAGCAGGTAAGGGTTGAGCGGGCTCAGCTCGAGCTGGTGGCCGGGCAGGAAGATGATCGGCCCGCAGATCGCGGTGAGCATGCCGGGTACGGCGAAGCCTAGGAACTGCCGCGCGTTGGAGCTCAGGCGCAGCGGCAGGCGTGGTTCGAGGAAGGCGTAGCGGTTGAGAAACACCACCGCGCCCATGGCGACGATCAGCAGCCAGATCATGAACGACCTCCGGAGAATTTCTGGCAGACGAACCCGGCGGCCATGCCCAGCAGGCCGGCTGCCACCAGGGCAGTTTCCCAGTGCCAGTAGCTGAACTGCACCGAGCAGAACAGCGACACGGCCACGCACACCACGGTCGGCAGGTTGCGCACCAGCGGCGCGATCAGCGCAACGAAGGTGGCGACGATGGAGAAGTCCAGGCCCAGTTGGTCCAGATGTGGAATGTTCTGGCCGAGGATGATGCCGGCGAGGGTGAACAGGTTCCAGGCCACGTAGAAGGTCAGGCCGACCCCAAGGGCGTACCAGCGATTGAACTGCTGCTGGTCGTGGTGGCTGGTCAGGGCGAAGAACTCGTCGGTGAGCAGAAAGCCCAGGCCCAGGCGCCAGCGGGTCGGCAAGCCGGACATCACCGGGCGCATGGACAACCCGTAGAGCAGGTGCTGCGAGGTCAGCAGCAGGGTGGTGAGCAGGATCGACAGCAGGTTGGCGCCGCCCTTGAGCATGCCGATGGCCACCAGTTGCGCGGCACCGGCGAAGACAATGGCCGACAGGCCCTGGCCTTGCCAGGCGCTGAGGTTGGCTTCGATGGCCATGGAGCCGGCCAGCAGGCCCCAGGGCGCGACGGCCAGGGACAGCGGCAGGATGGCGATGGCGCCATGGAGAAAGGCGTGGCGGGCGAGCAGAGGGCTGGACATGGGAACGACAACGAATCGACAGGGCAGGCCAGCATGACAGACAGCTCCGAGGGTGGCTTGAACGATCTTGCTTTGTTGTCGCCGCTCCCCAAGCCTTGCGCAATCCCTGTATGAGACCGCGGCTGTGGCTTCAGCGCAGCTCGACCTGCGCGCACAGCCCGCCTTCGGCGCGGTTGCGCAAGGTCAGGCTGCCGCCCATGGCCTGGGTCAGCTGCTGGGCAATCGCCAGCCCCAGCCCGGTGCCGCCGGTGCTGCGGTTGCGCGAGCCTTCCACCCGGTAGAACGGTTTGAGTACGTCGTCGAGCTCCGCCTCGGGAATCCCCGGGCCATCATCGAGCACACGGATCAGTGTCACGCCGTTCTCGCAGCCCACCTCGAGCTGCGCGGCGCCGGCGAACTTGAGGGCATTGTCCACCAGGTTCACCAGTACCCGGCGCAGGGCATGGGGACGGGTTTGCAGGGTAGCCTGGGCGCTGCCGTGGCGGTCCACCCGGGCGCCGCTGTCCTGGTAGTCGAACACCAGGCTGTCGAGGAAGGCGTCGAGGTTGACCCGGCATGGCGCCTCGGTGCCGCTGTCCATGCTGCGGGCATAGGCCACGCCTTCGCGCACCAGGTGCTCCATGGCGTCCAGGTCGTGCGCCAGCTTGTCCTTCTCCTGGCCGTCGTCCATCTGCTCGACGCGCAGCTTCATGCGCGTGATCGGCGTCTGCAGGTCGTGGGAGATGGCAGCCAGCAGCTGCATGCGTTCCTTGAGGTAGGCGCCGATGCGCGCCTGCAGCGCGTTGAAGGCCACGGCGGCGTAGCGCACCTCGCGCGGGCCGCTTTCGTCCAACTGCGGGCCGGGGCTGTTCGGGTCGAGGTTGTCCACCGCCTGGACCAGGCGGGTCAGCGGGCCGATGGCCAGGCGCACCGCCAGCCAGGTACAGGCCAGCAGCACCGCCAGCTGGATCAGCAGCACCACCGGCAGCCAGGTGGCCACCGGTACCGGGGCGGGGGTGACGTCGATGGTCAGCGGCGCGCCGTCGGCCAGGCGCAGGTGGGCCTGGAAGTGCGCGTTGGGGCCGGGAATTTCCTGGAAGGTCAGGGCGTAGCGGTCGCCGATGGCCTTGACGATGGATTCGGCGGCCATGGGCGGGTCCGCGCTGGGCATGGCTTCGCCGGGCAGGCCGCCGTCCAGGCGGTAGCGGTAGGTGCGCCGCTCCAGGCGCGACAGCCAGGCCGGCCGCTCGGCGGCGGGCAGGCGGTCGAGGATGGCCACCGAGGTCGAGACGTCCAGCTCCAGGTTGCTGAGCATCATCGAGCGGCTGCTGATAAAACGTTCGTAGGCCTGCAGGCTGAACGACAAGCCGTAGGCCAGCACCAGCCCGGTGAAGAAGATCAGGGCCAGGCGCGAGGCCAGGGTGCGCGGCCATTTCATGCCGGCGACTCCAGCAGCTGTACTGGCAGCGAGAACACGTAGCCCTCGCTGCGCACGGTCTTGATGCAGGTGGGTTCGCGGGCGTCGTCACCCAGGCGCTGGCGCAGGCGGCTGACCAGCAGGTCGATGGAGCGGTCGAAGATGTCCGCCTCGCGGCCCTGGGTCAGGTTGAGCAGCTGTTCGCGACTGAGCACCCGCTGCGGATGGTCGAGGAACACCCGCAGCAGGCGGTACTCGGCCCCCGACAGTGCCACCAGGGTGCCTTCGTTGTCGAGCAGGTGGCGGGCGGTGGTGTCCAGGCGCCATTGGCCGAAGGCGATCAGCCGGCTGCTTTCGCTGATGGTGAGGTTCGGCGGCAGCATGCGTGTGCGGCGCAGCACGGCGTTGATCCGCGCCAGCAGCTCGCGGGCGGAGAACGGCTTGGTCAGGTAGTCGTCGGCGCCCATCTCCAGGCCGATGATGCGGTCGGTCTCGTCGTTGCGCGCGGTGAGCATCAGCACCGGCGTGTTGCGGTGCTTGCCGGCGCGCAGTTCGCGGCACAGCAGCAGGCCGTCGTCGCCGGGCATCATGATGTCGAGGACGATCAGGTCGACGGCGTTGTTTTCCAGGAAGGCGCGCATCTGCCGGCCATCGGCGACGATGCTGGTGCGCAGGCCATTCTTCTTCAGGTAGTTGCCGACCAGTTCGCGGATCTCGCGGTCGTCGTCGACGACCAGGATGTGATCGGCGTGTTCCATCGGGATGTCCTTGTACGTGGGGAATGGGCGCAGTGTACCGAGCGGATCCGGACTTGCCTGCACAGGTTTGTATTGCAGTGTATCTGTTGGCGGCACAGATACAGGAAGAAGCACGAAGGGCACTGGGCGGACACAAGCGGGATACCTGGCAGGCGCGAAATGGCTCTCGACCGGGGAGTGAAGCCTCTCCACACAAGACCTCGTATCAGGAGACATGCCATGACTATCAAGACCCTCGCCAGCGCCGCCCTGTTCGCCGTGCTCGGCCTTGGCTCCCTGGCTGCCCAGGCCAGCAGCAGCTCGCTCAATGACGCCAGCGTGATGCAATACCGCTACGGCGACCGGCTGGACGTCAAGAAGGTGCTGTCGGTCAAGGACGACCGCAGCAATGCCTGCGGACCGGTGAAGACCCGCATGGATTACCTCGACTCCCAGGGCAAGCCGCAGAGTGTCGAGTACCGCACCTATGCCACCAGTGGCTGCCATGACAACTGAGGCGCGCGGCAAGCGCCGCCTGCTCAAGGCCGGCGGCGTGGCCCTGGCCCTGCTCGGACTGGGCCTGGCTGGCCAGCTGCTGGCCCGCGACAGCTACGGTCCCATGCCGTCGCTGGCGGGGGCCGAGCAATGGCTCAACTCGCCGCCGCTGGATGGCCCCGCGCTCAAGGGCAAAGTGGTGCTGGTGGACTTCTGGACCTACGACTGCATCAACTGCCGGCGCAGCCTGCCCCATGTCAACGACTGGGCGCGACGCTACGGCGAGCAGGGGCTGGTGGTGGTCGGGGTGCATACGCCGGAGTACGACTACGAGCACGATGTGGGCAATGTACGGGCACAGGTGCAGCAGTTGGGGATCGGGTACCCGGTGGCGGTGGACAATGGCTACCGGATCTGGAACGCCTGGGGCAACCAGTTCTGGCCGGCGCATTACTTCGTCGATCGCAAGGGGCAGGTGCGTCATGTGCACTTTGGCGAGGGGGATTATGCGGGGCAGGAGCAGGTGATTCAGGCGTTGCTGGATGAGCAGGGTTGAGCCGTTGCCCGCTCCGGCCCTGTCGCGGGGTCGGATCACTCGCCCAGCCGCTGCTCCCGCGACGGCGGATAACCGAAATACGCTGCATAGCACTTGCTGAAGTGCGACACCGAGACGAACCCGCAGGCCACCGCCACCTCCATCACCGACAGGTCCGAATACTGCAGCAGCCGCCGGCTCTTGGTGATGCGCAGTTCCATGTAGTAACGCCGGGGCGAGGTGCCCAGCTGGGCCTGGAACAGCCGGTCGATCTGCCGCCGCGAGCGCCCGGAGTAGACGGCCAGCTGATCGAGGCTCAGGGTCTCCTCGAGGTTGTTCTCCATCAGCTCGACGATGGTGCGCAGGTGCAGGCTCATGGACTTCTTCGCCCCGGGCCCGACCTGGCGATAGCGCGCCCCGGAGAACGACAGGATCTCCTCGACGCCTTCGGCCAGGGCATCGCCGTACAGCCGCCGCACCAGGCCGAGCATCAGCTCCATGGCGCCGTTGGGGCTGGCGGCGCTCAGGCGGTCGCGGTCGAGGGTGAAGCTGGCCGGGGTGATGCGCGTCTGCGGGCTGATCTCGGCCAGGCTGGCGCGCTGCTCGGGGTGCACGCTGCAGCCGTAGTCGTCGAGCACCCCGGCACGCCCGAGGAACCAGGCGCCGTTCCACAACCCGGCGAGGGTCATGCCGTGGCTGGCGCAGTCGGCCAGCAGGCGGTCGAGGTCGGGGTATTTCAGCGGTGTGCGCAGGCCGCCGCAGATCACCAGCAGGTCGAGGTCTTGCAGGCTGCGCGGTTCGAGCGGGCTGGCCACCAGCTCCAGGCCCAGGTCGCTGAGCACGCGATCGCCCGCCAGCGACAGCGGGGTGGAGGTGAAACTGTCGGCGCGCAGCAGGTTGGCGGTGACCAGCACGTCCATCGCCACGGTGAAGCTGGCCATGGAGAAGTGCTCGAGCAGGACGAAGTCCACGCGATAGGGACGCTGGCTGCCGGCGTCACCGGACTTGAGCCGCAGCATGTTGCTGGTGCTGGTCTTCTTGCTGAACTGGCGTGGCGTGGGCACTGCGGACTCCGCTTCCTGGCTGGCGGGGACGAGTGTGCGGTGGGGCGCGGGGAAAGACAACAGGGGCGCTTGCTGGCGCTGAAAGCACAGCGCCCCCTCGAGAGGGGGCGCCGGTTGTTGCCAGGCGGGGCTTAGAAGTCGCCGCGCAGGGTGAACATGTAGCTGCGCGGCGTACCGTAGGTGGTGCCGCGGGTCCAGTAGCCCATCGAGTCGAAGTACTTGCGGTCGAACAGGTTCTCGACGTCCACGCCCACGGTCCAGTGCTCGTCGAGCTTGTAGGCGGCGCGCGCGTCGAAGATCGCCCGGCCGCTGTTGTAGGCTTCGTTGCCCTTGTCGACGTAGGAGTTCTGCGCCGAGACGCCGCCACCGATGCTCAGGCGGTTCCACGCACCCGGCAGGGTGTAGTTGGTGTTCAGGCGCAGCATGTGTTTCGGCGTCTGCGCGGAGATCGGGCCGCCGTCGGAGGAGCTGGTGGTGTTGTAGGTGTAACCGGCAGCCACCTGCAGGCCCGGCAGCAGCTCGCCACTGGCTTCGGCCTCGAAGCCCTTGCTGCGGTTGATGCCGTCGCTGTTGAGCCAGCAGCGCAGGCCCGGATCTGTTGGGCAATTGCCGCGGTTTGGTTCATCTTGTACCGCAACGTCTTCCTGTTCGATGTAAAACACAGCGAAGGAAACGTTCAGGCGCTTGTCGAACAATTCTCCCTTGATACCTGTTTCATAGTTCGAGCCGACCGACGGGTCCAGCATGCTCCCACCGACTGTTCGGTAACCCGCTTGTGGCAGGAAGATATCCGCATAGCTGGCATACCAGGACCATTGGTCGTTCAGGTCATAGATGGCGCCGACAAAGGGCGTGAATTCGTGATCCTGGCGGTTGGTCGTTACCTGTGGACCGTTCCATGCGTCGGTCTTGTACCAGCTCAGGCGCCCACCCAGTACAAAGCTCAGGTCCTTTGTCATGCGCAGACGCGTGCTCAGGTAGGTGCCGTAGCGGGTGTCGATGGTATCGTCTTTATAGTCCCAGCCCTGACGCGGGAGCTGAGGTATGTTGCTGTGGTCGGGGTTGAAAACATCAAGCGGGATAGAGCTATCCAGATAGATGGCTGCTTCCTTGTCGTTCATCTTGCGCTTGGACCAGTTGGCGCCCAGGGTCACCGTGTGGTTTAGGCCAAAAGCCTCGAATTCACCGTCCAGGTGGCCATCAACGGCGTTGGAGGTGGCGTCGAACTTGTGATAGTTGACGTCGTTGACCATAGGCCCTGTTGGGCTGCCGTACTCAAGCGTGTCGCGCGCGCTCCACTCGATGGCACTGCGGTTGTAGCTGCTCTCGGTGTGGGACAGCGCCAGTTTGCCGCTCCAGTTGTCGTTGAAGCGGTGGGTGAGGTCGGCAAAAACTTCGTCGGTCCGGGTTTGCAGCTTTGCCCAATCCTGGCCCAAAAACGTCGAGCGCTTGAGGTGCGGATTACTGCCATCGGGGTTGTTTGGTAAGCCCAGCACGCTGTAGCCGTCGATGCGTGAAGTCTGGCGGCGTAGCCCCACTCCAAGGGTGGTGGCATCGTTCAGATCCGCCTCGACAATGCCGTACAGCAGAGGACGCTTGGACGTGGTGACATCGGTAAAGTAGCCACGGTCTTCATAGGAGGCGACCATACGGCCGCGTAAGGTACCTTCCGGGTTTAGCCGGCCGCTGGCATCCAGGTCCAGACGATAGTTGTCCCATGATCCGGCGCGGGTAATGACCGAAAAGCGTGGGTCGTTGGTAGGACGCTTACGTACCAGGTTGACCGCTCCTCCAGGGTTACCCGCGCCCACCAGCAGTCCCGAAGCACCGCGCAAGACCTCGACCCGATCAAACATCGCCATATCCGGAGTCATCCAGCCGGTGTAGGCATAAGCCTGTCCGGGCACGCCATCGACCATATAGCTTTCGTCGGTGAGGTCGAACCCGCGAGAGCTGAAATGATGGTTACCATAACCACGATTAGCGCGGGTGATGCCAGGGGTCTGGGCCATCACCTGGTCCAGAGACACAAGGTTCTTGTCGTCCATCAGCTTGCGGGTGACCACTGTCACCGACTGCGGGGTTTCACGCAGGGACTGCGCGGTCTTGCCGATAGTCACCGCGCCGGTGGTGTAGGAGTTAGTACCCTCGGTAGTGGCACCCAGCACCTGGCCGTTGATGGTGGTGGCGTCCAGGGTCATGGCCGAGCCGGACTCCGCCGCACCGCTGATGATCAGCGTGTTGTCCTGCACGCTGTAGCGAATCCCGCTGTTCCGGAGCAGCTCCCCAGCTGCCTGGGTTGGCGAGAAGCGGCCCTTGACCGGGCTGCTGCGCAGGCCCTGGACGGTCTCGGGGCTGAACAGCACCTGCAGGTTGCCCTGGCGGCCGAGCTCTTGCAGCGCGCTGGCCAGCGACTGCGCCGGGATGTCGAAGTCCTGCTCCTGGGCCTGCACCTGGGCGGCCAGCGGCAGGGACAGGGCGAGGCCGAGGGTGGCCATGGCCGGGGAGGAGCGCAGCATCCGGCGCAGCATCAACGCTTTGCTCAAAGGGGTCAGGGTGTTGGCTGGTATTGGCATTTTTATGCTCTGGCTCAAGGTACGCAAAGTAAATGAAAATTATTCCGTTGCGAGTAGGACGCATGCGAATGCCAAAACCGGAAAAATAATTATTACGGTTGGTAGAGGCGTGACCTGCGACTTCCCTGTGGGCAGGGTTGATTCGGCGTGCGGCAATAGGGGAACGAGCGGTGCGACGGGGAATTTAAGCGGCGGGCGGCGCCAGGGCGCCGCCCGTGAGAGGGCGTCAGGCGGGCAGGGCGGGTTCCTGGTTGCGCTCGACCAGGATCTTGCCGCTGTGCATGCGCACCAGCTGGTCGGCCACCGGGAAGTAGCGGTCGTCATGGGAGATGACGATGATGGTCTTGCCCTGCTGCTTCAGCTCCGGCAGCAGCTCGGTGTAGAACACCCGGCGGAAGGCCGGGTCCTGGTCGGCGGCCCATTCGTCGAACACCAGCACCGGGCGCTGGTCGAGCCAGGCGTTGATCAGCGCCAGGCGCTTGCGCTGGCCGGTGGACAGGTCGGTGGTGGTGAAGCTGCCGTCGCGGATCCCGACCTTGTGCGCGATGTCCAGGCGCTCGAGGTACTTGGCGGCCTCCGGCGGCAGCTGGGCGAGGCCCGGCAATGGTTCGTCGAACAGGTAGTAGTCGGCGAAGATGGTGGTGAACAGCTGGCGGTAGTCGTCCAGGTGCTGCGGCGTGACCGCCTCGCCGTTGAGGCGGACCTCGCCCTGCTGTGGGGTGTACAGGCCCAGCAGCAGCTTGATCAGGGTGGTCTTGCCGCAACCGTTCTCGCCGACGATGAAGACGATGTCGCCCTGGCGGATGGTCAGGTCCACCGGGCCGAGATGGAACGGCTGGCTGCCCTCGACCTGGGGATAGTCGTAGCGCAGCTGGCGCAGTTCGATGGAGGCAACCTCGGTCACTTGCGGGACGCGGTCGCTGACCAGCAGGTGCGGCTCGGGCGATGAGAAACGCTGGGACAACTCGGCGATGCGGCGCAGGGCGATCTGTGCGCGGCTGATGCTCGGCAGGTTGTTGATCAGCTGTTCCAGCGGCCCCTTCATGTACAGCATGACCAGCACAAAGCCGCCCAGCACGGTGCGGTCGGTGCTCGGCCACAGGGCCTGGAAGGCGATGGCGATGCCGATCACCGCGAAGAACAGCATCGAGCCGAAGGTCTCGGCGCTGACAAAGATGTTCGCCGCGCGGATGTTGGCCTTGCTGATGCGCTCGGTGGCACCGTGGATCAGCTGGTCGTGCATGTGCTGGCGGCGCTTGCGCTGGATACGCAGTTCCTTGGCGCCGCCGGAGAGGGCTTGGTAGTGCTTCTGCAGCTCGTCCTCGTTGTTGCGCGCGGTAAGGATGTTCTTCATACCGTAACGGTGGGCGAGGAACTGCGCGCCGGTGCCGATCACCACGGTCAGCACGGTGACCAGGAGGATTTGCCAGGACAACAGCGCCAGGTAGGACAGGCAACCGAGGGTGACGGTGAAGGCGATGACCATCGGCGCCACCGACAGGGCGAAGGCACTGATGGTGCTGACGTCGTTGAGCAGCACCGGGATCAGGCGGTGGGCGCGGTAGCGCTCCAGTTGCGCGATAGGCGCCACCAGCACCTTGGCGGCCAGCTCGCGGCGCAGGCGCGCCACCACCTTCTGACCGACGTAGTTGGTCAGCAGGTTCGAGCCGGTGGAGCAGGCCAGGGTCAGCAGGCACAGGCCGCCGAACAGCAGGGCGGTGCGGGTGTCCGGCCCGCCTGCGGCGTTCATCGCGCTGTTGATGGTGGCCAGCAGGGCGGTGACGCTCAGGCCGCTGACCACGCCGAGGGCCGCCGAAAGCGCGACCAGCATCCAGAACGGCTTGAGTATCCGCAGGGTTTCCTGGGCGAGGCTGGGGGTCGTGGACGTCATGGAGTCATCTCGTGAGTATTCGTTGGCGCAGGGCGGCGGACCAGGCCCTGATCTTGGTAGACGACAGGGTTTTGCGCGGATTTAGTGGCGAGGCGGATCCGGCGCCGGGGCGCCGGAGGCAGGGCGGGCGTTACAGCTCGCGGGCGACACGGAAACCGATCCAGTCGCCGCGCAAGGTGGAGCTGCGCTCGTTGCGGTTGCCCGAACGGGAGAAAATCGGTGCCTCGGTGTAGTCGTTGCCGCGGATCACCCGGCGGTCCTCGCATTCGCTGCTGTTGGTCTGCGGGCTGCCGTCGGTGGGGGCGGTGGCGTAGCTGTCGACGTAGCAGTCGCGGGTCCACTCGTAGACATTGCCGTGGCCGTCGTAGACGCCGTAGGCGTTGGGCGGGAAGCTGCCGACAGGCGAGGTGAAGGAGAAGCCGTCCGTGGGACCGTAGGTGTTGGCGTGCTTGGAGATCTGGTACTTCTGCTCGTCGTTGTCATCAAGCGGGAAGGGGAATGGCCCGGTGCTGCCGCCGCGCACGGCGTATTCGCGCTGGGATTCGCTGAGCACCTTGTAGACCTTGCCGGTCTTCTTCGACAGCCAGGTGGCGTAGGCCTCGGCCTCGTGGAAGTTCAGGCAAACGGCGGGCTGGCGGTCACCCTGCTGGTAGCGAGGCACGCCCGCGATGCATTCGCGGCCCGGACGGGTGTCGCCGTTGGGGACCTTGTAGCCGCTGGCCTTGAGGTAGGCCTTCCATTCCCCGTTGGTGATCTGGTAGCGGCTGACGGCAAAGGCTTTCTTGAACGTCACTTCGTGCAGTGGGCCCTCGTCGTCCTGGCGACCTTTTTCGTCATCCGGGGTGCCCATCATGAAACTGCCGGCGGGCAGCACCACCATTTCCGGGCAGGTCTTGGCGCAGTCACGGAACACCGTGCCGGGTTTGTGCGCGGGCGCCGCGGCCAGGGCCGGCAGGCTGCAGGCGACCAGCAGGGCGGCCAGGGTGAGGCGGTTCAGGGGTGCGGTCATGGGGAAGCCTTGTTCAGGGTAGCTGGGCAGACAGCGGGAGTTCGTGCTGATGGACGAAATGAACGAGGCGATGTTTAAGGGGGATTTGTGTAAGTGTTTGACGAGAGAGGTGTGGCGCCTATGAGATCGAGCGCCGCGCGGGCGGCGCTCGATCTCGAGAGCGCTGCAAGGCTATCGTCCAGCGCCTGTTGTCGGCTCAACCCAACTCAAGCCAGATCGGCGCATGGTCCGAAGGCTTCTCCATCCCCCGCAGTTCATAGTCGACCCCGGCGGCCTTGAGCCGTGGCAGCAAGCCCTGGGAGGCCATGATCAGGTCGATGCGCAGGCCGCGCTTGGGCTCGTCCTCGAAGCCGCGGCTGCGGTAGTCGAACCAACTGAAGCGGTCGGCCACTTCCGGGTGCAGGTGGCGGAAGCTGTCGACCAGGCCCCAGCCCTTGAGCCGCTCCATCCACTCGCGCTCCTCGGGCAGGAAGCTGCACTTGCCGGTCTTCAGCCAGCGCTTGGCATTGTCCGCGCCGATGCCGATGTCGCAGTCCTGGGGCGAGATATTCAGGTCGCCCATCACCACGACGGGCTGGTCATTCTTGAACTGCCCTTCGAGCAGGGCCTGCAGGTCGCTGTAGAAGCGCTGCTTGGCCGGGAACTTGGTGGGGTGGTCGCGGCTTTCACCTTGGGGGAAGTAGCCGTTCATGATGGTGATCGGCGTGCCGTCGGCATCGGCGAAGGTGCCCCAGATGAAGCGGCGCTGGGCGTCCTCGTCATCGCCGGCGAAGCCCTTGGACAAAGACAGCGGCGCCTGTCGCGAGAGCAGGGCGACGCCATAGTGGCCTTTCTGGCCGTGGTAATGCACGTGGTAGCCGAGCGCCTCGACGTCGGCCAACGGGAACTGATCGTCGCTGACCTTGGTTTCCTGCAGGCCGATCACGTCCGGCTGGTGTTTGTCGATCAGCGCCGCCAGCTGGTGCGGACGGGCGCGCAGGCCATTGATGTTGAACGAGACGATCTTCATGGAAAGATGATCCTAGTAAAAAGCCACGGATGCTAGCCGACATCGCCGGCCACGGCCAGCATGGCGCCGCGCGGCGGGCGCTGCTAACGTGCTGGAGGAGGTGAACCCAGCGCCGGAATCTGGCTCCAAGGCACTGTACGCCCATTCCAGGAGGACTGCCCGCAATGCCCGACGTCATCGCCGCCCCGGCCCGGACCTGCCTGCTCGACGCCGGCTACGCCCGTGAGGCGCGTTCGCTGCTCTACCATGCCTATCGTCACGAGCCGACCTTTGCCTGGCTGTTCGAGGGCCAGCGTCCCGGCTACGAGCGCCGCCTGCGGGTGATGGTGCGCGAGTGGGTGCGCCAGCACTTCTATCTGCAACTGCCGGCGATCGGCCTGCTGCTGGAGGACCGCCTGATCGGCCTGGCGCTGATCGTGCCGCCGCAGCGGCGCCTGGGCGTGGCCGACAGCTGGGCTTGGCGCCTGCGCATGATCCTCGGTACCGGCCTGCGCTGTACCCGGCGCTACCTGGACTACCAGGCCGCGCTGGCCGGCTGCCTGCCGGGCGACAATGTCCACGTCCTGCCGTTGCTGGGCGTGCACCCGCAGTTCCAGGGCCAGCATTATGGGGAGCAACTGCTGCAGGCCGTGCACGACTGGTGCGCGGAGGATGCCAGCACCGAGGGCGTGGTGCTGGACACCGGCAATGCGCACTACCTGGCGTTCTACCAGCGCCAGGGCTATGAGGAGATCGGCGAGATCGCCGTAGGGCCGATCCGCGAACGGGTGTTCTTCCACCCCAACCCGCGCTCGTCGAGGGTGGCGAACCTGTGACAGGCGTTTGCCGACAGCCCTCTTGACCCCTTTGCTCTGGTAGCATGCCGCGCATGACGTATTCAGGAAGACTTGGCTGGGGCCTGCTGTTGCTGGCCGCCAGCTCCATGGCATGGGCGCAGAGCGAATTGCTGGTGCGGGTCAAACCCGCCAACAAGGCGCTCAAGTCCAATATCGAAGGGTATATCGGCAGCCTGGGCGACCGCGACGAAGAAGCGCTGCTGCGTTTCAGCCGGGGCGCCGAGGAGCAGACGCGCAAGGCGGCCCAGGCCCTTGGCTACTACCAGGCGCGGGTCGAGACCGAGGTCAAGCCCGCAGGCGACAAGGACAAACCCGCGCAATTGATCATCCGGGTCGAGCCCGGCGAGCCTGTGCGCCTGCGCAACGTGACCGTGCGCATCGACGGGCCGGCCAGCGAGCTCAAGGTCTTTCGCATCCCCGACAGCAAGGCGCTGCGCCCGGGCGAGCAGCTCAACCACGGCACCTACGAGGATGCCAAGCGGCTGATCCAGAACCAGGCGTCGCGCTACGGCTTCTTCGCCGGGCGCTTCGAGCGCCAGCGCTTGGCGGTGGACCCGCAGGCCGGCGTGGCCGACATCGAGCTGGTCTACCAGAGCGGCCCGCGCTACCGTCTCGGCGCGGTGACCTTCGGCGGCGACGCGCCGCTGGACAACGACCTGCTGCAGCGCATGGTGTCGTTCAAGCCCGGTACCCCCTATGACTCAGAGCTGATCGCCGAACTCAACAACGACCTGCAATCGAGCGGCTACTTCGACAGCGTGCGGGTGGATGCCTCGCCCACCGCCGCGGTGGGCAAGGATATCCCGGTGGACGTGCGCCTCGATACCCGCAAGCCGCGTACCCTGGGCCTGGGCCTGGGCTTTTCCACCGACGTCGGGCCGCGTGGCAAGGCCAACTGGACCCGTCACTGGGTGAACCCGCAGGGCCACAGCTACGGCTGGGAAACCGAACTGTCGGCGCCCCGGCAGAACGTCGGGCTGTGGTACGACATCCCGCTGGATCCGCCGCTCACCGACAAGCTGCGCTTCGCTGGCGGCTACCAGAACGAGGAGATCTCCGGTACCGACACCTTGAGCAAGCTGCTCACCGTCGGCCCCGAGTGGCACAGCAAGCTGCCCAGTGGCTGGCAGCGCGTGATCTCGCTCAAGTACCAGCGTGAGGAGTACCGCCTGGGCGACGACTCGGGGCTGAGCAACCTGTTGATGCCAGGTGTCAGCTTTTCGTACCTGCGCAGCGACAACCGCATCGACCCGCACAACGGCTACCGCCTGCAGTTCGACCTGCAGGCGGCCAAGGAAGGCCTGGGTTCGGATACCAACCTGATCCATGGCAACGTGCTGCTCAAGGGCCTGACCACCCTGGGCAAGCGCCATCGTTTACTGGGTCGCGTGCAGTTCGGCGGCAGCGCCACCAACGGCTACCAGCAGAACATCCCGCCGTCGCTGCGCTTCTTCGCCGGTGGCGACCAGAGCGTGCGCGGCTACGACTATCAGTCGCTGTCGCCGAAGAACAACCAGGGCGACCGCATCGGCGGCCGCTATCTGGTGGCCGGCAGTGCCGAGTATCAGTATTCGATCGCGGAAAAGTGGCGCCTGGCGACCTTCGTCGACCAAGGCAACTCGTTCAACTCGCTGGAGTTTCCCAGCCTCAAGACCGGCGTCGGCATCGGCGTGCGCTGGGTGTCGCCGGTGGGGCCACTGCGCCTGGACCTGGCCCGCGCACTGGATGACGACGGTGGTTTTCGCTTGCACTTCTCCATGGGGCCCGAGCTTTGATGCGTGTGTTCAAACCGATCCTGCTGGTACTGGCGGGCCTGCTGGTGCTGATCGTCCTGGCGCTGGGGCTGGTGCTCGGCACCCAGGCGGGCAGCCGCTGGGCGCTGGCGCGGGTGCCGGGGCTCGAGGTCAGCGATTTTACCGGGCGCCTTGGCGGCAGCTGGCAGGCCAGCCTGTTGCGCTGGTCTGCTGGCGACGATCGGGTCGAGCTGCTGGCGCCGCAGTTGGCCTGGTCGCCGGCCTGCCTGCTGCGTGCGACCCTGTGCGTCGAACGCTTGCAGGCCGACCGCATCGACATGGCCTTTGCGCCGGGCGAAGACCAGCCCGACAGCGGTCCGCTGCAATTGCCAGCATTGAACCTGCCGCTGGCCATCGAGCTGGGCGAGGTCAAGGTGGGCCAGTTGCGCCTGGATGGCAGCGACCTGCTGGGCGACCTGAGCCTGGCGGCCCACTGGACCGCCAGCGGGCTGCGGGTGGACAGCCTGCAACTGCGCCGAGACGATCTGCACCTGGACGTTCAAGGTGACCTGACGCCCCTGGGTGACTGGCCACTGCAGCTGCAGGGCACGCTGCAACTGCCGACGGTGGATGGCAAGCCGTGGCAACTGGCCTTGAACGCCAAGGGCGAGCTGCAGAAGACCCTCGTCATCGAGGCCACCAGCAGCGGTTACCTGGACGCCCGGCTGAACGGCGAATTGCAGGCGCTGGCCGAGCATTTGCCGGCCCGCCTGAGCATCCGTTCGCAGGCTTTCAAGCCGGCCGGCGAGTTGCCCGACACCCTGCAACTGGACCAGCTCAAGCTTGACGCCCAGGGCGACCTGCTCAAGGGTTATCAACTCTCAGGCTCCGCCACCTTGCCCGCCGAGCAAGGGCCGGTGGGCCTGGTGCTGGCCGGCAAGGTGGACGCCAAGGGCGCCCGAATCGATGCCCTTGACCTCAATGCCAGCGACACGCAGCGCCTCAAGCTGCAGGCCAGCGCCGACTGGCAGCAGGACCTGAGCGCCGACGCCAGCCTCGACTGGCTGGACTTTCCCTGGTTGCGCCTGTATCCGCTGGAACAGGCGCCCCAGGTCACGATCAAGCGTTTCAACGCCCAGGTGCAGTACCGCGGCGGCAACTACAAGGGCGCGTTCAACGGCGATCTGGACGGCCCGGCGGGGGCCTTCACCCTGGCCAGCCCGTTCGAGGGTGACCTGGGCCAGGTACGCCTGCCGCAGCTGCTGCTCATCGCGGGGCAGGGCAAGGCTGCGGGCAGTGTCGCCTTGCGCTTTGCCGACACCCTGGCCTGGGATGTCGACCTGCAATTGTCGGCGCTGGATCCGGCCTATTGGCTGGCGGAGCTGCCGGGCACCCTGGCCGGTCCGCTGCGCAGCCAGGGCGAGCTCAAGCACGAGCAGTTGACGCTCAAGGCGCAACTGGACCTCAAGGGCCGCTTGCGTGGCCAGCCGGCGCTGGTCAAGGTCGACGCCGAGGGCGCCGGCGAGCGCTGGACCCTGGGCAGCCTGGCGGTACAACTGGGTGACAACCGCATCAACGGTAGCGCCAGCCTGCAGCAACGCCTGGCCGGGCGCATCGACCTCGACCTGCCACGCCTGGGCCAGCTCTGGCCGCAGTTGCAAGGACAGGCCAAGGGGCGCCTGGACCTGGCCGGTACCCTGGCCGCGCCCCAGGGCACCCTGGCCCTGCAGGGGCAGCAACTGGGCCAGGCCGACAACCGTGTGCAGCGCCTGGACCTGGACGCACGGCTGGACAATGTCCAGCGCGGCCAGCTGGCGCTCAAGGCCGGCGGGATACGCTTGGGGGATACCGCCCTGGGCAGCCTCGACGTGCAAGGCAAGGGCGATATCCGTCAGCAGGCCGTGACGCTGGCCCTCGACGGCCCGCAACTCAAGCTCGATCTGGCGCTGGACGGTGCGCTGAACAAGGGCGACTGGCGTGGCCGCCTGGCCAGCGGGCGCATCCAGGCCGGCGGCCAGGATTGGCAGCTGCAGGCGCCGGCGCGTCTGCAACGCCTGGCCAGCGGCCAGCTCGACTTTGGCGCCCACTGCTGGCGCTCCGGCCAGGCCAGCCTGTGCGGCGAGGACCAGCGCCTGGCACCGGAGCCGCGGCTGCGCTACCACCTCAAGCAGTTCCCGCTGGACAGCCTGGCGCAGTGGCTGCCCAAGGACTTCGCCTGGCAAGGCCTGCTGAACGCCGACATCAACCTCGATATCCCGGCCAGTGGGCCCAAGGGCAGCATCCGCATCGATGCCGGCGGCGGCACCCTGCGGGTGCGCGACAAGGACCGCTGGATCGATTTCCCCTACCAGGTGTTGCGCCTGGACAGCACCCTGGCGCCGCGCCGGGTCGACACCCGCGTGGATTTCCGTGGCGAGCGCCTGGGCGAGGTGAACCTGAATGCCCGCATCGACCCGCTGGGCCGCAACAAGCCGCTGTCCGGCGACTTCCGCCTGGCCGGGCTCGATCTGTCGGTCATCCGCCCGTTCCTGCCCATGGTCGAGCGCCTGGCCGGCCAGCTCAACGGCAGCGGCCGCCTGTCGGGCAGCCTGCTGGTGCCCCAGGTCAATGGCAACCTGGCCCTGAGCGGTGGCGAGGTCAGCGGCGCGGAGCTGCCGGTCAGCCTCGAGGACCTGTCGCTGCAGGCACTGATCGCCGGTGAACAGGTGCAGTTGAACGGCAACTGGCGCAGCGGCGCCGCCGGTCGCGGGCAACTGGCCGGTCACCTGACCTGGGGGCAGGCACTGGGCATGGATTTGCGCCTGCAGGGCCAGCAGCTGCCGGTCAGCGTCGAGCCGTACGCGGTACTGGAGGTGGCGCCCGACCTGACCCTACGCCTGCTGGACGACCGCCTGGCGGTCACCGGCAAGGTGCTGGTGCCCAAGGGCAAGATCACCGTGCGCGAGTTGCCGCCGTCGACGGTCAAGGTCTCGGACGACACGGTGATCGTTGGCCGCCAGACTGAACAGGGCAAGCCGCCGATGGCGGTGGCCATGGACATCGATGTCGAGGTCGGCAGCGAAAAACTGTCGTTCAAGGGCTTTGGCCTTACCGCCAACCTGCTGGGGCATGTGCATATAGGCGACAACCTCGATACCCGCGGCGAGCTGAGCCTGGCCGACGGGCGCTATCGGCAGTATGGGCAGAACCTGACCATCCGCCGCGCGCGCCTGTTGTTCGCCGGGCCCATCGACCAGCCTTACCTGGACATCGAGGCCATCCGCCAGGTCGATGACGTGATTGCCGGCATCCGCCTGAGCGGCAGTGCCGAGCAGCCGACCACCAAGGTGTTCTCGGAGCCGGCGATGAGCCAGGAGCAGGCGTTATCCTACTTGGTGCTGGGCCGGCCGCTGAACAGCTCCGGCGAGGACAACAACATGCTTGCCGAAGCGGCACTGGGCCTGGGCCTGATGGGCAGCGCCGGCCTGACCGGGGGGCTGGCCTCCAACCTGGGCATCGATGACTTCCAGCTCGACACCCAGGGTACGGGCAACAAGACCAGCGTGGTGGCCAGCGGCAACCTCACCGAGCGGCTCAGCCTGCGCTATGGCGTCGGCGTGTTCGAGCCCGCCAACACCATCGCCTTGCGCTACAAGCTCAGCAAGAAGGTCTACCTCGAGGCCGCCAGCGGCCTGGCCAGTTCGCTGGATATCTTCTACAAGCGCGATTTCTAAACCAGGTGGAGTGCCTGCTCAGCGGGCATGGCACTCCTGGCGACGAATATTGCCGATCTGCCGCAGGCTCAGGCCATATTTGTTGGCCAGCAGGCTGCGCGACAGCCCGCTGGCGCTTTCCTTCTGGATCTGCTGGTTGCGCAACTGGCGCTGGAAGTGATCGGGCTTGGGGATTTCCAGGGCCAGGCCGGCGTAGCGCTCGATCAGCGCGTCGAGTGCTTCGGCTGGCAGCACGTCGGCCAGCTTGCTGCGGTCACGATGCTTGGGAATGTACTTGGGGCGGCCGCCGAAGGCGCAGGTCAGGCGGTAGGCGCTGTCCAGGCCGATGCACTCGATCAGCGCCTGCAGCGATTGAGGCAGTTGGGTGATGTCGATATTGCTCAGGTCTGGCTTTTCCACGAAATGGTTCCTTCCGTCATGTAGGTTTGGCAGACGCCGAGGCCCGGATGGCTGCGGCGTGGTCGGCCACGGGTGGCGGTCCGAGTGGCGTGGTTCGATTTTCGAACAGCAGTGGAAAGGGTCGCTAGGCGCGAAGCGGACCGGAGCTTGTAGTCGCAGCTGCCTACTGTTTGCGGGCAACACGATAGCTTTAAGTAGGAAACGCCTTCACCCTTTGGCTGCAGGCCCCAAACCGTCTAGTGAAGGGGTTCCATGGTGGCAGTCTGGGTGGATGACCCAGTTGTGCGCCCAGGGATGTTCCGGGGTGGGTCTGGGGAGGGCAGGGAAAAGATGCGGCAGGAACTTCAGCGAGGGGAAAACGGGCGAGGTATCATGGCATCGGCTCCGCTGGAGCCTCATGTCCCCGATGTCGCAAGGAATTTCCGATGACCCACGTGCAGCGCCTCAAATACTCGATCCTGATCATCCTGGTGGTTCTGGGGATCATGCTCGGCCTAAGCTACCTGCAGAAGCAGGGCACTATCAGCGAGCAGACGTTCCAGTACATCGCCATCGCCATCGCGGTGGTCGTGGTGGTGATCAACGGGATCTTGCGGCGCAAGGTCAAGCCCTGAGACGGGCGGGCCGGCATATCCCTGCCGGCCAGGCGCTCAACGCGAGGCGGGTTGCTCGAGCACGGCCCGGGCCTGGGGGTTCAGGCTGTAGCACTTGTCGCTGCCCAGGCTGATGACGCCTTCGCTGCACAGGCGCTTGAGCACCTCGCGCACGCTCAGGAACGACAAGGGAATGTCCAGTTGCTCGAGTTGCGCATGCACGCCACGCACGCCGATGGTGCGGCCATTGCGCCCGGCGGTGTGCAGGGCGTCGATGACCTTCAGGCGGATCAGGCTGGTGCGCAGGCCGTAGGCGCGCAGCAGTTCGCGGATCTGTTCGTTGCCCACGCGTTCCTCCTGGGGAGCGGCGGCCTGGCCTGGGGCGGGCGGCGCCGATAGCGTATGTTGCGGGTTGTACATGTGAATGCTCCTTTTCGTGGACTGTCCCGAAATCATGGGTGCCTCACATCTAAAGACGAATGAGATCGACAAAACTGCAACCCTCGGTGAAAAAAATCTGACACGTTCTGTTGAGAACGTTGCAGCCTCGCGTCGACCGTAAAATTTTCATCCGGCCATTCGTCTGTTCGGGATGACCCCGATAGCACGAGGAGTGCCTGTGATCCCTCTTCCCCTGTTCCGCCTGGGCCTTGCCGCCGCCCTGGTTGCCTCCAGCCTGGTCGTTCAGGCACGGGAGGTCGCCGACGAGGCCTCTGCGCAGATCCGCCGTACCAGCTTCGGCGTGCCGCATATCCTGGCCAAGGACGAACGCGGCCTTGGCTACGGCATCGGTTATGCCTACGCCCAGGACAACCTGTGCCTGCTGGCCGGCGAGGTGCTGACGGTCAATGGCGAGCGCTCGCGCTATTTCGGCGGCGACGGCAAGACAGTCGAGCAGCGCGACAACCTGTCCAGCGACCTGTTCTTCACCTGGCTCAACGAACCGGCGGCGGTGGATGGCTTCCTGCAAGCACAGCCGCTGGCGGTGCGCGACCTGCTCGACGGCTACGCCAGCGGTTACAACCGCGCCCTGGGCGAGCGGCGCGCCCAAGGCCTGCCGGCCGAGTGCGGGGCAGGGGACTGGCTGCGGCCGATCAGCAGCCGTGACCTGGTCAAGCTGACCCGGCGCTTGCTGGCCGAAGGCGGTGTCGGTCAGTTCGTCGAGGCGGTGGTGGCCGCGACCCCGCCGAAGCTGGCGGCGCAACGCCCGGCGGTCGATTACGGCGTGGCCCTGGCGCGCCAGGCGCAGTTCGCCGCCGAGCGTGGCAGCAACGCCGTGGCGGTGGGCAGCGAGCGTTCGGCCAATGGTCGCGGGCTGCTACTGGCCAACCCGCATTTCCCCTGGATCGGCGGCATGCGCTTCTACCAGATGCAACTGACCATCCCCGGGCAACTGGATGTAATGGGCGCGGCCCTGCCGGGCCTGCCGGTGGTCAATATCGGTTTCAACCGACACCTGGCCTGGACCCACACTGTCGATACCTCGAAGCATTTCACCCTCTACCGCCTGCAGCTGGACCCCAAGGACGCGACCCGTTACCTGTTTGACGGCCAGTCGCTGCCGCTCGAACGTAAACAGCTCAAGGTCATGGTAAAGGACAAGGACGGCACGCTGAGCGAGGTGGAGCGTACGATCCACCTGTCGAAGTTCGGCCCGGTGGTGCAGTGGCCAGGGCGCCTGGACTGGGACAACCAGGCGGCCTACAGCCTGCGCGACGCCAACCTGGACAATACCCGGGTCCTGCAGCAGTGGTACCGGATCAACCGCGCCGATAGCCTGGAAACGCTCAAGGCCTCGGTGCGGCAGTTGCAGGGTATCCCCTGGGTCAACACCCTGGCGGTGGATGCTGCCGGCCAGGCCTTGTACCTGAACCAGTCGGTGGTGCCCTATGTCGACCAGGCGCTGCTGGCGCAGTGCAGCAATCCGGCGGCTTCCGGCCCGCTGGTGGTGCTCGATGGCTCGCGCAGTGCCTGCCAGTGGAAGGTCGATGCACAGGCGGCCCAGCCGGGGATCTTCCCGGCGAGCCTGCTGCCGAGCCTGGAACGGCGCGACTATGTGCAGCACGCCAACGATTCGGCATGGATGGCCAACCCGGCCCAACCGTTGACCGGTTTCTCGCCGCTGGTGAGTCGTGCCGACCAGCCCCTGGGCATGCGCAGCCGCTTTGCCCTGCAGCGCCTGCAGGGCCGGGACAAGCTGGGTGTCGGCGAACTGCGGCGCATGGTGTTCGATGACGAGGTGTACCAGGCCAGCCTGCTGCTGCCGGACCTGCTGCAGTGGTGCAAGGGCGTGGAGGCGGATCTGGAATCAGTGTGCGCCAGCCTGCGCGACTGGAACGGCAAGGCCGACCTGGACAGCGGAGTCGGTTTGCTCCATTTCATGAACATTGCCGACGCGTTGGCCGAGCACCCGCAAAGCTGGCGCGTGCCGTTCGACCCGACCGACCCGCAGCACACGCCGCGTGGCCTGGCGGTGGAGCAGGCCGCAGTAGGCAAGCTGCTGCGCGAGGCGGCGTTGGCGTCCCTGGCGCAGGTGGGCGAGGCGGGCATCACCGCTGATCAGCGTTGGGGGCAGATCCAGCAGGCTGCCGATGGCACGCCGGTGCCTGGTGGTCCGCAGGCCCTGGGCGTCTACAACGCGATGGTCAGTGTGCCGGTGGGGCCGGGCAAGCGCCTGGTGGTCAGTGGTTCGAGCTATCTGCAGGTGGTCAGCTTCACCGAGCAGGGGCCAAAGGCTCAGGGATTGCTGGCGTTCTCCCAGTCGAGCGAGCAGGCATCGGCGCATGCCGCCGATCAGACGCGGGCCTTCGCGGCCAAGCAACTGGCGCCGATCCCGTTCACCGAGGCACAGATCAAGGCTGATCCGCAGTATCGACGGTATGTGATCAGTGAGCGGGATAAGGGGCGGGTGGTCAGCGCCCAGTAACTGCGGGCTCTTTGTAGGAGCGCGCATGGGCGGTCGTTCAGGAAAACTCGAACGGCGCCAGCTGGAAGCCCTGTTCGTCCACCTGCAACGCCCAGCCCCGGCGGTCCCAGTCCCCCAGCACGATACGCCGCGCCGGCTGGCCATCGACCACCAGCTTGTGCAACGCCGGCCGGTGGGTGTGGCCGTGGACCAGGGTGCGCACGCCATGGGCGGCCATCACCTTGGGTACTTCCTCGGGAGTGACGTCGACGATCTCGGTGCTCTTCATGCGCACCTGCGTACTGCTTTCGCTGCGCAGCTTGCGCGCCAGCTTGTGCCGCGTGCCCAGCGGCAGGTGCCGCAGGATCCACAGGGTCAGCGGGTTGCGCAGGTAGCGGCGCAGCTTCATGTAGGCCACATCACGGGTGCACAGGGTGTCGCCGTGCATCAGCAGCACCGCCTCGCCGCCGAGCTCGACCACGCTGGGGTCGGCCAGCAGGGTGCAGCCGGCGGCGTCGCAGAACGCCTGGCCGATGAGGAAATCGCGGTTGCCGTGCATCAGGTAGATCGCCGTGCCGCTGTCGCTCAGCCGGCGCAGGGCCTGGCAGATCGACTGCTGGAACGGCGTCATTGCATCGTCGCCGATCCAGGCCTCGAAGAAGTCGCCGAGGATGTACAGCGCCTTGGCGTGGCGGGCGCGGCCGTCGAGCAGATCAAGAAACGCCCGGGTGATGTCCGGGCGTTCTTCTTGCAGGTGCAGATCGGAGATCAGCAGTATCACTCAATGATCTCGGCTTTCTCGATGATCACGTCTTCTTTCGGTACGTCCTGGTGGCCAGACTTGGAACCGGTAGCGACTTTCTCGATGGCGTCGACCACTTCCTTGCCTTCGATCACTTCACCGAATACCGCGTAGCCCCAGCCCTGCACGTTCTTGCCGTTGTGGTTGAGGAAACCGTTGTCGGAGGCGTTGATGAAGAACTGCGCGGAGGCCGAATGCGGCTCCATGGTACGGGCCATGGCGATGGTGTACTTGTCGTTCTTCAGGCCGTTGTCAGCTTCGTTCTGGATGCTGGCGCGGGTCTTCTTCTGGCTCATGTTTGCGTCGAAACCGCCGCCCTGGATCATGAAACCCTTGATCACGCGGTGGAAGATGGTGCCATCGTAGTGGCCTTCCTTGACGTACTGAACGAAGTTCTCGGTGGTCAGCGGGGCTTTTTTGGCATTCAGTTGCAGGACGATATCGCCGTGGTTGGTGCTCAGTTTGACTTTGGACATGCTGAAATTCGCTCTTTCAAGGCATTCGGGAAATAGGGTGCGCGGTGCGCTCGGATAACCTGACGCAGGATCAGGCAGCCGCGGCACACGCCACTGGGTCGACATTCTGCCGGATTGTAGACCGCTGCGGCGACAAAACGCGCCACTTTGTCGGTGCTCCGGCTGTCAGCAGCTTGACTGCTTCGGCTATGATAGGCCCTTTGATTCAATCGGCCTACCCGGGCCGGCTACCTGCATTCAAGGACACTATGAGCAAGCCCACTGCCGACAACGCGCCAAACGCCGCTGCCAAAGGCGCACCCGCCGTCCCTGTGAACTTCCTGCGGCCGATCGTCCAGGCCGACCTGGACTCGGGCAAGCACCAGAGCATCGTCACCCGTTTCCCGCCGGAGCCCAACGGTTACCTGCACATCGGCCACGCCAAGTCGATCTGCGTCAACTTCGGCCTGGCCAAGGAATTCGGCGGTGTCTGCCACCTGCGTTTCGACGACACCAACCCGGCCAAGGAAGACCAGGAGTACATCGACTCCATCCAGCGTGACGTCAAGTGGCTGGGCTTCGAGTGGGCGGGCCCGGTGCGCTATGCCTCGGACTACTTCGAGCAACTGCACGCCTGGGCCGTGGAGCTGATCAAGTCCGGCAACGCCTATGTCTGCGACCTGACCCCCGAGCAGGCCAAGGAATACCGTGGCAGCCTGACCGAGGCCGGCAAGAACAGCCCGTTCCGCGAGCGCAGCGTCGAGGAGAACCTGGACCTGTTCGCGCGCATGAAGGCCGGCGAGTTCAAGGACGGCGAGCGCGTGTTGCGCGCCAAGATCGACATGGCCTCGCCGAACATGAACCTGCGTGACCCGATCCTGTACCGCATTCGCCATGCCCATCATCACCAGACCGGTGACAAGTGGTGCATCTACCCCAACTACGACTTCACCCACGGTCAGTCGGACGCCATCGAAGGCATCACCCACTCGATCTGCACCCTGGAGTTCGAAAGCCACCGTCCGCTGTACGACTGGTTCCTCGACAAGCTGCCGGTGCCGGCGCACCCGCGCCAGTACGAGTTCAGCCGCCTGAACCTGAACTACACCATCACCTCCAAGCGCAAGCTCAAGCAGTTGGTGGACGAAGGTCATGTCGAGTCCTGGGACGATCCGCGCATGTCGACCCTGTCGGGCTACCGCCGCCGCGGTTACACCCCGGCCTCGATCCGCAACTTCTGCGAGATGATCGGCACCAACCGTTCCGACGGCGTGGTCGACATGGCGATGCTCGAATTCAGCATCCGCGACGACCTCGACCGTACCGCGCCACGCGCCATGTGCGTGCTGCGCCCACTGAAAGTTGTGATCACCAACTACCCAGAGGACCAGGTCGAGCAGCTCGAACTGCCGCGCCATCCGAAGGAAGACATGGGCGTGCGCGTACTGCCGTTCGCCCGCGAGCTGTACATCGACCGCGACGACTTCATGGAAGAGCCGCCCAAGGGCTACAAGCGCCTGGAGCCGGCCGGTGAAGTGCGCCTGCGTGGCAGCTACGTGATCCGCGCCGACGAGGCGATCAAGGATGCCGACGGCAACATCGTCGAGCTGCGCTGCTCGTACGATCCGGACACCCTGGGCAAGAACCCCGAGGGCCGCAAGGTCAAGGGCGTGATCCACTGGGTGCCGGCGCAAGGCAGCGTCGAGTGCGAAGTGCGTCTGTACGACCGCCTGTTCCGCTCCGCCAACCCGGAGAAGACCGAAGACGGCGGCAGCTTCCTCGACAACATCAACCCCGATTCGCTGCAGGTACTCAGCGGTTGTCGCGCGGAACCTTCCCTGGGCCAGGCCCAGCCAGAAGACCGCTTCCAGTTCGAGCGCGAAGGCTACTTCTGCGCCGACCTGAAAGACTCCCAGCCGGGTCGCCCGGTATTCAACCGGACCGTGACCCTGCGCGATTCGTGGGGCAGCTGAGGAACCTTCGTGCTTACCATCTACAACACGCTGAGCAAGACCAAGGAAGTTTTCAAGCCGCTGGACGGCAACAAGGTGCGCATGTACGTGTGCGGCATGACCGTGTACGACTACTGCCACCTGGGCCACGGCCGCAGCATGGTGGCTTTCGACCTGGTCACCCGCTGGCTGCGCAAGAGCGGCTATGAGCTGACCTATGTGCGCAACATCACCGACATCGACGACAAGATCATCAACCGGGCGAACGAGAACGGCGAGTCGTTCGACGCGCTGACTGCCCGCATGATCGACGCGATGCACGAGGACGAGCGCCGCCTGAGCATCCTGCCGCCGGACCTGGAGCCGCGTGCCACCGACCATATCCCCGGCATGCACGCGATGATCCAGACCCTGA
This sequence comes from Pseudomonas sp. TE6283, assembly GCF_054060555.1. Classification (NCBI taxonomy): domain Bacteria; kingdom Pseudomonadati; phylum Pseudomonadota; class Gammaproteobacteria; order Pseudomonadales; family Pseudomonadaceae; genus Pseudomonas; species Pseudomonas sp. TE6283. The sequence goes on along the minus strand of NZ_JBSSDH010000007.1, from coordinate 222,590 downwards.
TCGACAAGGGCTATGCCTACGCGCCGGGCAACGGCGACGTGTACTACCGGGTCGGCAAGTTCGTCGGTTACGGCAAGCTGTCGCGCAAGAAGATCGAAGACCTGCGCATCGGTGCCCGCATCGAGGTCGACGAGGCCAAGCAGGATCCGCTGGACTTCGTCCTGTGGAAGGGCGTCAAGCCCGGCGAGCCGAGCTGGGAGTCGCCGTGGGGCCCGGGCCGTCCGGGCTGGCACATCGAGTGCTCGGTGATGTCTACTTGCTGCCTGGGCGAGAGCTTCGACATCCACGGCGGCGGCAGCGACCTGGAGTTCCCGCACCACGAGAACGAGATCGCCCAGAGCGAGGCGGCCACCGGTAAGCAGTATGCCAACGCCTGGATGCACTGCGGCATGATCCGTATCAATGGCGAGAAGATGTCCAAGTCGTTGAACAACTTCTTCACCATCCGCGACGTGCTCGACAAGTACCACCCGGAAGTGGTGCGCTACCTGCTGGTGGCCAGCCACTACCGCAGCGCGATCAACTACTCCGAGGACAGCCTGCGCGATGCCAAGGGCGCGCTCGAGCGCTTCTACCACGCGCTGCGCGGCCTGCCGCGGGTCGAGGCCAAGGGCGGCGAGGCGTTCGTCGAGCGCTTCACCGTGGCGATGAACGACGACTTCGGCACGCCGGAAGCCTGCGCCGTGCTGTTCGACCTGGTGCGCGAGATCAACCGACTGCGCGACAGCGACCCTGAGGCCGCCGCCGGCCTGGCGGGTCGTCTGCGCGAGCTGGGGGATGTGCTGGGCGTGCTGCAGCTGGAGGCCGATGACTTCCTGCGTGCCGGTGCCGAGGGCAAGGTCGATGCTGCCGAAGTGGAGGCGCTGATCCAGGCGCGTCTGCAGGCGCGCACCGACAAGAACTGGGCCGAGTCCGACCGTATCCGCGACCAGCTGACCGCCATGGGCGTGGTACTGGAAGACAGCAAGGGCACCACCACCTGGCGCCTGGCTGACTGATCGGCTCAAGCCCTGTCGCGGGGCAAGTCGCATCGGCGCAGCGCCGATACGACTTGCCCCGCGATGCTTTTCAGGCCGCGCTGGTGCAGTGCAGAACCAATCTCGCCCCACCCAGCTCACTGGCCCCCACCTCCAAGCCGAACCCATGCAGGTCGACGATCGCCGCGACGATCGACAGCCCAAGCCCGAACCCCGGGTGGCGATGGCCTTCCTCGCTGCGGTAGAAACGCTTCAACACCGCCTCACGCTCATCCGCCGGAATCCCCGGCCCGCTGTCCTCGACCGCGATATGCACGCCTTGATCGTCCTCGCTGGCGACCATGCGCACCTGGCCGCCTTGCGGGGTGAACTTGATCGCATTGCCCACCAGGTTGGCCAGGGCCTCGAACAGCAATTCCCGATCGCCATGCAGGGCCGCCAGTTGCGCGGGCTGGCTCAGTTGCAGATGGATGCCGCCATCCTCGGCCAGTGGCAGGTAGAAATCGTGCAGTTCTACCAGCAAGCCTTGTGGGTCGAGTTGCACGAAGCCGGCCCGGCGTTGGCGGTCTTCCAGTTCGCTGATACGCAGCAGGCCTCGGAAGCGTGCCATCAGCGTGTCGGTCTCGCCGATCGCCTGGTCCAGCGCCGCGCCTTCGGCAGAATCGGCGCCGCTCTGCTGGCGAATGCGATAGAGCTGCGCGCGCAGGCGGGTCAGGGGCGTGCGCAGGTCGTGGGCGATGTTGTCACAGACCCCCTTGACCTCATGCATCAGCCTTTCGATGCGGTCGAGCATCGCGTTGACGATGGCGGCCAGCATGTCCAGTTCATCGCGGCGCACCGACACCGGCAGGCGGTGGGTCAGGTCACCGGCGACGATAAGTTCGGCCTGGGCCTGGATCGCCCGGATGCGTTTGAGCGGTCGGCGGCGCAGCAGGTACCAGCCGGCGAAGCCTGGAATCAGGGTCAGGGAAATGCCCCAAAGCAGCGCGTCGAGAATGATCCGGGTGACCACGAACAGCGAGCCGTTGTCGCGCACCAGCACCAGCCAGCGGCCGTCCTGGACCTTGATCGCCACGGCATCGCAGCTATCGCGGGGCAGGTGCGGATCGTCGGCGTCCAGGCAGCGCTTGAGCTCATGCACCGTGCCGTCCAGGCCCAGCTCCGGCGGGATGGTGCGGATGCGCCCGCCAATCGGGTTGAGCTGGGGGTCGAAGAGGCCGTAGGCGTCGAAGCTGCGCTCCTCGAAGGCCTGGCTTGCGATCAGCGCGTCGTCCAGCTGCTTGCCGCTCATGTGGGCGAACAGGTGCTGGCGCTGCAGCATGGAGTGGCGGGTGAGCTTGTTCAGGTAGCTGGTGACCTCGAAGTACAGCACCCCCATGAGGATGCTGCTCCAGGCCACGAACAGGAAGCTGTACAGCGCCAGCAGGCGGCTGGTGGAGGAGCTCCAGCCCTTAGACGGGTTCGGCAATGGCATAGCCGGAGCCCCGCACGGTACGGATCAGCGGGCTCTGGCCGGGCGAGTCGATCTTCTTGCGCAGGCGGCCGATGTGCACGTCGATCAGGTTGGTGCCGGGATCGAAGTGGTAACCCCAGACCTCCTCGAAGATCATCATCCGGGTGATCACCTGGCCGGAGTGGCGCATCAGGTACTCGAGCAGCTTGTATTCGGTGGGCAGCAGGTTCAGCGCCTGTTCGCCGCGGCGCGCCTCGTGGCTGATCAGGTCCAGCTCGAGGTCGGCGACCTGCAGGCGGGTCTGGGTCATCGGCACGCTGTTACGGCGCAGCAGCACCTCGACCCGGGCGGCCATCTCGTCGGAGGCGAACGGCTTGGTCAGGTAGTCGTCGCCGCCGGCGCGCAGACCGCGCACGCGTTCGTCGACGTCCGACAGGGCGCTGATCATCAGGATCGGCGTGGCGATCTTCAGGTTGCGCAGGGTGGTGACGATGGTCAGGCCATCGACCTCGGGCAGCATGCGGTCGAGGGTGATCAGGTCGTAGCCGCCGGCGATGGCCTTGGCCAGACCTTCGCGGCCATTGTCGGCCCAGTCGACTTCCAGGCCGTGGCTGGACAGTTCGGCGACGATTTCCTGGGCGGTGACGGCGTCGTCTTCGATGGTCAGTACGCGAGGCATGCTGGTTCCTGGGCGGCGAGTGGAGACCTGATTGTGCCAAAGAATAGACAACCGGCGATTTAAGAAAAATTCATCTGGCTGCCCAGGGCCGTGAAAGCCAAGAAAAACGGGGCATGCCATTGCTGGCATGCCCCGTTTTCACTGCAGGCTGAAGCCTCAGGCGACCTTGACGATCCAGCCCGCCGGGGCTTCGACGTCACCGCTCTGGATGCCGGTCAGCTCGGCGTAGAGCTTCTGGGTGACCGGGCCGACTTCGGTTTCACTGTGGAACACGTGCAGTTTGCCGTTGTACTGGATGCCGCCGATCGGCGTGATCACCGCGGCAGTGCCACAGGCGCCGGCTTCGACGAAGCGGTCGAGCTTGTCGATTTCCACGTCGCCTTCGATCACTTTCAGGCCCAGGCGCGATTCGGCCAGTTCCATCAGCGACAGGCGGGTGATGCCCGGCAATACCGAGATCGACTTCGGCGTGACGAATTCGTTGTTGGCGGTGATGCCGAAGAAGTTGGCCGAGCCGACTTCCTCGATCTTCTTGTGGGTCAACGGATCGAGGTAGATGCAGTCGGCGAAGCCGGCTTTCTTGGCCTCGTAGCCTGGTTGCAGGCTGGCCGCGTAGTTGCCGCCGACCTTGGCTGCGCCGGTGCCTTGCGGGGCTGCACGGTCGTAGTCGGAGATCAGGAACTTGTGCGGGGTCATGCCGCCCTTGAAGTAGGAGCCAACCGGGATGGCGAAGACCGAGAAGATGAACTCGGGGGCGGTGCGCACGCCGATGTTGTCACCGGTGCCGATCACGAACGGACGCAGGTACAGCGCACCCTTGCCGTGCGGCGGAACGAATTTTTCGTTGGCCTTGACCACTTGCTTGCAGGCTTCGATGAACTGTTCGGTCGAGACCCGTGGCATCAGCAGGCGGTCGCAGCTGCGCTGCATGCGCGCGGCGTTCTGGTCGGGGCGGAACAGGTTGATCGAACCGTCCTTGCAGCGGTAGGCCTTCAGGCCTTCGAAGCACTGCTGGCCATAGTGCAGGGCGGTGGAGCCTTCACTGATGTGCAGCACGTTGTCTTCGGTCAGGGTGCCCTTGTCCCACTCGCCGTTACGCCATACGGACAGGTAACGTTTGTCGGTCTTGATGTAGTCGAAACCCAGCTTGTCCCAGTTAATGCTTTCGTTACTCATGACACCCTCATTGCTCTGGCCCGAACACGGCGGGCTGCTTTTATATGCGCACCCCGCCACCATAATACATCCGGCGCGGATCGGGAACGGCCAGTCACACAATCCGCCGGGCGAGCATCAGGGCGTGGTGGGCGACAAACTATCTGGACTTAAATGCAGGCAGCCCTCCAGCACCAGGGACTGAAGAAACACTTGGTCATGCGAGACCACCAGCAGCGCCCCCTTGAACTGTCGCAACAACTGCTCCAGCGCCTCGAGCGACGGCAGGTCGAGGTGGTTGTTCGGCTCGTCGAGCAGCAGCAGGTCCAATGGCCGTTCCCGGTACAACACGGCAGCCAGCGCGACCTTGAGTCGTTCGCCACCACTGAGCAGGGCGCCGGGCAGGGTGATGCGTGCCGCGTCGATGCCCAGCTGCGCCAGCCGACGATGCAGTTCGTCGCGCTGCAGGCGAGGATTGGCGGCGCGCAGGTGTTCCAGGGCGCTTTGCCGTGGCCCCAGGCAACTGCCATGCTGGTCGAGCAGGGCGACTTCGCCGGTCAACCGCAGGCTGCCCGCGCGCGGCGCCAGTTCACCGGCCAGCACCCGCAGCAGGGTGGACTTGCCGCTGCCGTTGTCGCCCACCACCCCCAGTCGCTGGCCCAGGCACAGGCGCATGTCCAGCGCATCCGTCGTGCCCCGTGGCAGGCATAAACCCTCCAGGGCCAGCACCTCGCGCCCCGTATGCCGTTGCGGCGTGGGGGCGTGCAGCACGATCGGCACCTCGCGTTCGACCTGACGCGCCGCCTGGCGTACCTGTTCGTCCAGGGCCGCCTTGGCATCCCGCAGTTCGCGGCGCTGGCGCCCGGCGGTGGCCTGGCTGCGCTGCTGCTGTCGGTCGAGCAGAATCTGCGCCTGGTTCGCTTGCCTGGCCTGGCGCCCGGCGCAGGCCTGGTGACGCTCGAAGTTCTCACGCTGACGTTGCAATGCCTGAACCTGGCGTTGGCGCTGCTGCTTGAGGCGCAGCAGTTCCTGCGCGGCCCGTTCGACCTGTGCGGTGCTTTGCTGACGGTAGAAGCCGAAATCGCCGCCATAGGCGCGCAAGCCAAGGGGCGACAGTTCGACGATGCGTGCCATGTGCCCGAGCAGCGCCCGGTCGTGGCTGATCACCAGCAGGCCCTTTTCCCAGCCCTGGAGCATGTCCAGCAGCATGGTCCTGGCGCTGCTGTCCAGGTGGTTGCTCGGCTCGTCAAGGATCAGGTAGTCGGCCTCGCTCAACCAGGCGCCGAGCAGCGCGACGCGCATGGCCTGGCCGCCGCTCAGGTGCTCGGCCGGGTAGTGTGGGTCGAGATGGCCCAGGCCATGGTGTTGCAGTTGCGCCTGTAATCGCGCCCGAATGTCCCAGCGCTCGCCGACCGCGTCGAAGTCCTCCGGGTCGAGGCTGCCACGTTCGATCCGCTCGAGGGCGCGCAGCGTACTACCTACCTGGGCCAGGTCGGCGACGGTGGCGCTGTTGGCAATCACCTGCTGGTCGAGATGATGGACCCGGCCAAGGCGCAGGCAGTTTCCCTCACTGGGCTCGCGCAGGCCGGCCAGCAGTTGTCCGAGCAGGCTCTTGCCCACGCCGTTGCGCCCGACCAGCCCGGTGTGGCGCAGGTCGAAGGATTCGTTGAGGTCGGTAAAAAGCGGTCTGCCATCGGGCAGGACCAGGGTGACGCTGTCCAGCGTCAGGATCGACGAGCTCGTCATGCACAACTCCACTCATGCCGCGACATCTCCGGTACGGGCCGGAGGCTGAAGACTGGCCGTCAGGTAGACGGCGGCATCAATGGCGCATTGGACGAACACCTCGCAGGGGGAGTTGGATGTACAGGCTAGCCCAGCGGCAAGCGCTGGGCAACACCTGCGCAAGCGCACCGGGAATTCTTCGTCGGCAACAGGTCGATACGCCGCAGATGCGGCCAAGGGAATTGAGCTGCGTATCAGGTTGCAGTCGGTTCGCGGCTCGTCGGCGTAAAGAGTTGATAAAACGTGGGGCGGACACCGCCGGCCGGCCCACGCGAGATCGGTATTTCAGGAAGGTTGGGCCGCCAGGCGATTGCTGACGCTGCGTCCCAACACCAGCACCGTGACAAAACCGCAGCCCACCAGCGCCGTGGCCAGGCTGAACAGCACCGCGCTGCCCATCTGGTCGACGATCCGCCCACCGAAGAACGAGCCCAGGGCGATGATCACCTGGAACATGGCGACGAACAGCGGCATGCCGCGTTCCACATCCTTGGGTGCCACGACGAACATCCAGATACTGGCGCAGGCCGGGAAGGCGCCGAAGGCGAAGCCCCAGAGCGCGATCAGCATCGCCGCGCCAGTGAGGCTGGTGGCGAAGTAGGGGAACAGTGCGGTGCCGATGCCGATCATCAAGGCAACCAGCATCAGGGTGTAGCGCACGCTCTGGTTGGCGGCGAAACCGGCGAAGACATTGCCCAGCACCCCGGCCACGCCGTAGAGCAGCAACAGCGAGCCGATCATCGGTCCGTCGAAGCCTGCGTTGTGCTTGAAGAACGGCGCGACGTAGGTGTACGCGGCAAAGTGCGCCAGGCCGATCAGCAACACTGCGATCAAGCCTACCCGCGCCTGCGGGTTGACGAACAGCGCCGGCAGGTCGCTGATGCGGATGGCCTTCTCCGGGTTGAGCCGCGGCAGCAGCAGGACCTGCGCCAGCAGCACCGGCACGCCCACCAGTGCGGTGACCAGGAAGGTCATGCGCCAGCCCATGAGCCCGCTGAGCCAAGTGCCCACGGGCACGCCGAGCACGGTGGCCAAGGTCACGCCGACCATGATGATCGAGGTGGCCTGCGCCACGCCCACGCCCTTGGGCGCCAGGCGGCCGCTCAGGGCGATCGCGGTCGCCCAGAAGCCACCGATGCTGATGCCCAGCAGTACCCGGCCGAACAGCAGCAGGCCGAAGTCGGTGGCGTAGGCCACCACGGCGTTGGCGACGATCATGATCAGCGTCAGGGCGATCAGCAGGTAGCGTCGGTCGAGGGCGCCGATGCCCACCGACAGCAAGGGCGCGGCCAGGGCCGCCATGATGCCGGGCAGGGTCACCATCAGGCCGGCCTGGCCTGCGCTGATGCCGAGGTCGGCGGCGACATCGTTGAGCACGCCCACCGGCAGGAACTCGCTGGTCACCAAGGCGAAGGCGCCCACGGCGACCGAGAGAATCGCCAGCCACTGCTGACGGACGCTCTGCTGGCTGTGTTCGGGTGGGCTGTGGGGGGACGGGTTGGGGCTTGGCATGGTGCGGGCTTCCATAGGGGACTGTCGCCTGGGACAGGCGCTGCAGCGAGGGGAAAACGGGGAGGCGATTATAGGGGGTGGATTTTGCAGCTCGACAGGCGGGCGGCTTGATAGTAATCATCAGTGGGATCGATGGGTGGCCTGGGATAGAGCGTTTGGCCATCCCTCTCAAGGTTTTGCGATTGTTGGGATAGACTGCTCAATTCAAGATTGCCGGGGTCGCTTTGCGACCCTTTCGCGACACAAGGTGCTTGAGGCTGTGCGCTGAGGCGGCCTGGTACTAGTTCCGCCTTGGATTCTCACAAGATCGGCGGTGCATAGACAACTTGGTCGCGCCCTCCCTGTTTGGCTGCGTAAAGTGCGCTGTCGGCGCGCCGTAATGCATCATCGATCTGCTCGCTATCGGCGACTAAAGTACATCCCACACTGAGGCTCACCCTCAGCGGACCGCTGGAGAGTTGCATCGGTCTGCTGCCAACGATCAGGCGCACGCGCTCCGCGATCCGCACAAGCTCGTCACCGTCATTTACCCGCAGCAATGCGACGAATTCCTCACCGCCCTGGCGTACCAGCAAATCCTGCGGGCGAAGGGCAGCTCGCAGACGACGGGCACACTCGCAAAGCACCTGGTCACCTTCAGCATGACCATACTTGTCGTTTACAGACTTGAAGTGGTCAAGGTCCGCATACAGAGTACCCAACTGCAGACCTTTCTCCTTTGCCAAACGGCGTTCACGGTCCTGGAAAGCGGCCAACGCGCCGCGGTTCCATAGCTGTGTTAGCGGATCAAGCAAAGCCTTGCGTTGCTCACGGTCCATTTCAAGGCGTAAGTCGTGGTTGGCCTGTATCATGCTGCGCAGTTGCAGATAACCCTCCGCGAGCGTGGCCAAGTCTCTGAAGTTGGCCTGCTGGGCCTCACTTAGCAGGCGTGGGCGAGGGTCGAACATGCATAGCGTTCCGATCGCTTTGCCGTTTCCGGCACGCAAGGGGTGACCGGCGTAGAAGCGGATGTAGGGTGCGCCAAGTACCAGCGGATTGTCGGCGAATCGAGAATCGCACTCGGCGTCGGCCACCAGCAGGGTGTCCTCACCCAGAATGGCGTAGCCGCAGAAGGACACATTGCGCGGAGTCTCGTTTACGTCTAGCCCGATCCTGGCCTTGAACCATTGCCGATCGTGATCAATCAGGCTGATCAGCACAGTATCCACGTGCGCCACTTCCTGAGTGAGCCGCACCAGCGTATCGAGGTAATGCTCAGCCGGTGTATCCAGCACATTCATTTCATCGAGGGTGCGCTGGCGCAACGTTTCGTCAGTCGGTATGGGACAAGCCGGCATGTCGTTTCTCCAGTCCATGGGGTAGCGTCTCCCAAAAGGTAAGGTTTGACGCCGAGACTGAATCTACTCTAGACAGTTGAACGGATAAGGTCGAAACCATCAGTCGCCAAGGGTTGCTCATGGGGATTCTGGACCCCCTCAAGGCTGGCAGAACGCTATCGATCCATTGCAGACCTCGTACGCCATTGCGCGCTGCTAGGCCCGCAGCTATCGGCCAGAAGAGCTCGATTGTTCTCATAGATGGACGAGACTATTACGGCGGTTCACCTCTGGCCGTTTGCTGCTCTCGGCGTAGGACCGCTATGGGTCGTTAGTGGTCAGTCGCTGAACGACTGCTATCGACCCATAGCTGCCATTCACCAAGGGCAGGAATTCTAGCTTTGGCCGCTGGATGTCGCGCACTGAAACGGCCCCAGAGCAGCTTGAGCAGTTGACTCTCCCGTTATGGTCAGGCTTTACCCTGCACGCCTCATGTTCAGGATGAAGTGATGATGAGCAAACGAGTACTGGTGGTGCTGGGGCACCCGTCAAGCGAGAGTTTCTGCGCAGCGCTGACCGAGAGCTATGTCGAGGTGGCCAGAAGTGCCGGCCATGATGCCTCGCGAGGCACGTAATCAGCAGTATTGAAGCCAATACCAAGCGACGTGAGAATCCACACATTGGCATGAAACTGGAGTGCTGGTTTACCGCCTACCCTCCACAATCCGCAGGGTGTCATCAGGTCCCGTGTGAGCAGGAATGCGGTCAGGAGTATTGCCAAACGCAAACCCATCAGTGAGCAAGGCGTGATCCAGAACCAGACGGCGAACAAGCCGAGGACAGGAGAGAGCGTCAGTAGGTAATCCAGCAGCGGCGTGAGGGCGTTGAGCACCATCATTTCATCCGTGAGAGCGGCAGGGAACAGAATACTGGACCTGCGTCCAAACGGCTTCGAGAGTGTGCCTGCAGTTGACCATGTCGGCCATTGCCGTAAAATCGCGCGCCCAAAATCCAGCCGGCAGGGAGCTTCAATGCAACGGGTGATGATCATTGGCCAGCCAGGTTCTGGGAAAAGTACGTTGGCGCGCAAGCTCGGTGAGCGCACGGGCTTGCCGGTCGTGCATATCGACACGATTCACTGGCAGCCAGGGTGGGTCGAACGCAGCCGGGACGAGAAGACGCGTCTTTGCCATCAGGTCGAGGCCCGTGAGCGCTGGATTTTCGAAGGTGGGCACTCGACCACATGGAACAACCGGCTGGCCCGCGCTGACATGCTGATATGGATCGATCGCTCGGCGCCGCTTCGATTCTGGCGCGTGTTCCTCAGAACGATGCTGAACCGCGGTCGATCCCGGCCCGACCTGCCGGACGACTGCCCGGAACTGCTGGCCAACTTGCCGGAGTTTCTCGGCTTCATGTGGCGGACGAAAACCTCGTCCCGGGAGGCAATCAAGCGATTCGTGGCGACAGTCCCGCCGGGATTTCGCGTGGTCTGCCTGCGGTCCAACCGGGATACCGAGGTATTTCTCGCGAGTCTGGGCACAGGCTGATCAGGCTGCGCAAGGTCATTGGATACTCGTGGCGGCAGGCGCCTGCCGTGAAGGCGTGTCAGAACGTTTTAACCTGCGCAAGGATGGCCCATGGCGCTGACCAGCAAGATCACGACCTACAACCCTGAATGGCCACAACGGTACGAGGCGGACAAAGTGCTGCTCGTCTCGGCATTTGGTGATGAGCTTATCGCCATGCACCATGTGGGCAGCACGGCTGTCCCGCAACTCGCCGCCAAGCCCGAGATCGATGTGCTGATCGAGGTTTCAGAGCATTGCAATGCAGCAGCTCGAGACGAGGTGTTGCTTAGCTTGGGGTATGTACGCGGCACTGACCTGTCCGAAGGACACCACTTCTATCGCCGCAATATTGGCGAGGTGCGCACCCACAAGGTCCACATCTGCAGATGTGGTCACCCTTCAATCATCCAGATGCTGACCTTCAGGGATCTGCTCAGGAACGATGCCTCCCTGCGCCAGCGATATCAAGACCTCAAGATCGAGCTGGAGGCCACCAATACCGGGGGGATGGCTGAGTATCTGGAGAAGAAGGGGCCGTTTATCATCGCGGCGTTGCTTGAGGTTGGCATCAGACGGTGATGAGGGCGGTTGATTACTGGCGAGGCGCCCACGCGATACACGCGGAGCAATCGGCGAGCAGGCCCGCCAGGGAGCCGGGCCACGCTGAACAGTCAAGCCGGGACTATTGCGTTGCGCCATGCCCCTGTACAGGAAGGTGAGGAATAGTTTGCCCGAGGGCAATGGCACTGGTTTCAAGCTTCACACGCTCTGCATCCAGAAAAACATACGTGGCTTGCAAGGTGGTGATCTTCGTCTGAATTTCGGCCATCTTGCTGGCCACCAAGGCCGCGCCTTGCGCGCAATTGATCGTATTACCCCGCTTGGCAGCAAGAATGTCGCCAATCTCGGCGAGCGAAAAGCCCACGCCCTGGGCACTCTGAATGAAGGCCAGGTCAACAACGGCCTGATCGCTGTAGCTGCGATAGTTGTTGGCTTGTCGATGGGCCACGATAAGCCCGAGTTGTTCGTAATAGCGCAATGCATGGCGGCCAACTCCACTACGGCGCTCCAACTCTCCAATGTTCACAGTAAAAATTCCTTGACTGTAGAGCAGGCTCTACACCTTAGCCTGCCCCCATCATCCAAACAAGGGATTCAGGCATGAGCGTGGAATGTTTCGTCACAGGCGGCAGTGGGTTTATCGGTCAGCATTTACTGGCTCGTCTTACTGCGACAGGGCACAAGGTCTGGGTGCTTATGCGCCCCCCTGCAAACCTTGACCGCCTCAGGGAGCAGGTAAGCCGACTGGGTGGTAACCCTGCCTGTATCCATGCCGTTGAGGGCGATATCAGCAGAGAGGGGCTGGGGCTCAGCGAGGCAGACAAGCAGCGCGTGTCGTCGGCCTCTGTGGCCTTCCACCTCGCGGTGCAATTTTCCTGGGGGCTGACCATGGAGCGCGCCCGCGAAGTCAATGTGCAAGGGGCGCTGCGAGTCGCCAGGCTTGCGGCGAGCCAGCGCATCCGCTTGCTGATGGTGGGTGGCTTCATGCTGCAAAACCTTGGCCACCTGGCCAGTATCGGGGTGGACAATGAGCGCCCTGAAAACACGAACTGGCCCTCCGTCTACGCCCGTGCAGGTGGCTACGAAGGCAGCAAGCTCGAGGCTCATTTTGCGGTCATCCGTTACATGCAGGAGGTGGGCGCGGATTACACAATCGTTCACCCTGCTACGGTGTGTGGCCACAGCGAGAGCGGGCACATTGTCGAAGGACAACCTTTGGCCGAACTCATTCGAAATCTGGCACAAGGCCGGTTCAAGGCTGTCCCCGGCTCCACCAGGCACTGGTTGCCATTAGTCAGCGTCGATTACCTGGTGACCATGATAACTTGCGCGGCGTTCGACCCCTCGATGGCCAACCAGCAGGTCCTGGCGCTCTATGAACACACACCGAACTTGCAGGAGATGCTGGGGCAGATAGCCAAAACGCTGAATATCAAGGCACCCCGTCGCCATGTAGCGATAGGATTGCTGAGATGGCTTTTGACAATTCCCGGACTGGCGTCCCGATTCGCGATCAGCGCCGAGTCATTGAACTTTATTCAGACGCAACGCTTTGACATGCGTCATAGCCGGCAACTGGAACTGAAGTATCAGCTGACACATCCGGACATGGCGCGAGCTTTGGAAAAGACAGTGCGCTACGTCAATGGTTACTTGATCCATTGAAGCCCCCTCAGGCAATAGGCTGGGCCACGCCCATGCCATGACGCTCGCCATGCTGCCGATTACGGCCTATGGCTGCTCTTCACCAAAGGCAGCCATGGGGCGAAAACTGTCGGTTGCATCTGACCGCTATCGACCCAGGCGTATTTTCTCCAGGTGCTGCTGACGCTACTGCTTCGTCATGGTGTGGTTCAAGGGCTGCGCTGTAGTGGTTGGACAGGACACTGCGTGCCACCTTGGCCAGGAAAGGCCGAGGCTGGCGGATCTCAAGCGCCTCGTTGCTGGCCAACAGACGCATGAAGGTGTCCTGCATCAAATCAGCGGCGCGGTGTGAGCAGCTCAATTGCCGATACAGCCAACTACGCAACCAGCGGTGTTGCTGTTGGTAAAGAGCAGTGAGCTGAGCGGTATCGATAGATGCCATGAGCTGCCACGAAATTGATGCAAATGAGACTTAGTATCATATGTAATTGGGTAGCGACAAGAATGCAGGAGGGCGCGGGGCATGATTGGCCTGATGGATGAGGGGCATTTGCTTGCTTTCAACGCCGTGCGGAAAGTTGTTGCGGCGCCAGGAAGGCGTCGTGGAAGTAATTGTGGAACGCGTGCATCGCCGGGCTGAATTCCCGCTCGCGATGCCAGGCCAGGCCGACGCTCATGGGAGTGACCTTGTCGGTGATGGTCACCGTTTCGATGCGTTTACCCTCCAGCGACCAGGGACGGTGCACCAGGTCGGAGAGGATCGCCACGCCGCTGCCGTTGGCCACCATGCTGCGCACTGCCTCCACAGAGCTGGTGCGGATTCGCACGTTGGGCTGCTGCTGGGCATGTTCCCAGTAGCGCATGGCGCTTTGTTCGGCTTCGTCGACGGTAAGCAGGATGAACGGCTCCTGTGTGACGTCGGCAAGGCTCACGGCCGAGCGCTCGCACAGCGGGTGATGGCTGGGCAGCCACAGCCGGCGCTCGGAATTGAACAGGGTTTTCGAGACGATGTCCGGGTGGGTCAGGTTCGAGGTCAGCACCACCGCCATGTCGAATTCGCCTTCAAGCAGGCCTTGCTCGATGGCCTGGCGCTCCCGTTCGTGCACTTCGATAGCCACGTCCGGGTGCCAGTGTTCCAGGCGTTGCAGGTGATGGGGCAGGAAGTAGCCGATCACCGTGTAACTGGCCGCTACCCGCAACAGGCCGGTGGCGCGAACGTCCGGCAGTGGGCTGTTGAGGGCGTCCTCGACGCTGCGCAAGATCACGTAGGCCCGGTTGAGAAAGTGCCGTCCGGCATCGGTCAGGCTCATGCCCTGGGCCGAGCGCTGGAACAGTAGCGTGCCGAGCATGCCCTCCAGTTCCTTGATTGCAGTGGTCACCGCCGACTGGGAAATATTCAGATGAATCGCAGCTTGGGAGATTTGCCCGATCTCGGCCGTGGCGACGAAGTAGCGAACCTGGCGCAGGGTCAGAGACATGATCACTCCGCTTGATGAGGTATCTGATTCTCAGAAGATATCCCCTCGGATAATAGATCTTCCCAAGGGGGTGGCTGGAACTTAACGTGCTCTGCATGAAGTCACAAGCGTCAGGAGCACGTGTCATGCAGGCAGTAGATTTCAACTCGGACATGGGCGAAGGCTTCGGTCCGTGGACGATCGGCGACGGGGTCGACAACGAACTGATGGGCTTCATCAGCTCGGCCAACATCGCCACCGGTTTCCATGCCGGCGACCCCGGCACCATGCGCCGCACGGTCGAGCAGGCCAAGCGCCTGGGCGTGGCCGTCGGTGCCCATCCGGGCTTTCGCGACCTGGTCGGGTTCGGCCGCCGCCACATCCATGCATCGGCCCAGGAGCTGGTGGACGACATGCTGTATCAGCTGGGCGCCCTACGTGAGCTCGCCCGCGTTCAAGGCGTGGCCCTGCAACACATCAAACCGCACGGTGCGCTGTACATGCACCTGGCCCGGGACGAAGAAGCGGCGCGCTTGCTGGTAGAAAACCTGCAGCGCCTGGAGCCTGAACTGCTGCTGTATTGCATGCCCGACTCGACGATCTGGCGTATCGCCATGGAGCTAGGCCAACCAGTGATCCGCGAGTTCTATGCCGACCGCGAATATGACATCAGCGGCTCCATCGTCTTCACCCGCAATGTGCGTGCCTACGACCCCACGCAAGTCGCCGCGCGGGTCCTGCGTGCCTGTCAGCAAGGCGTGGTGCGCACGGTGGAGGGTGAAGACCTGGCGATCGAGTTCGACTCCATCTGCCTGCACAGCGATACACCCGGTGCCCTGGCACTGGTCGAGGCCACCCGCAAAGCGCTCGATGGCGCGGGGATCCAGGTGCGCGCACCGCGATAACGCCACCGAAGACACCTGGCACGCAGACGCCAGGGTTTGCTCGATACACAGTTTTTTTGCCTGCCTTTCTACAACTATTCCAAGAGGAACAGACATGGCGCAGCACACCGTCATCACCCCATTGCCTGGGACTTTCTACCGCAAAGCCACCCCGGAATCGCCGAACTACGTCGAGGCCGGTGCCAACGTCAGTGCCGACACGGTGATTGGCCTGATCGAGGTCATGAAGCAGTTTTCCGAACTGACCGCGGGTACGGCAGGGCGTCTGGACGCATTTCTGGTCGAAGACGGTGATCCGGTGGAGCCGGGTCAGGTCATCGCGACACTCGAAGATGCGTGAGGGCACAACCATGACTCAAGGCATTGGTAAACTGCTGATCGCCAACCGTGGCGAGATCGCCGTGCGGATCATCCGTGCCGCGAAAGCGCTCGGGATTCCAACCGTGGCGGCGTGCAGCGAAGCAGACACCGACACCCAGGCCGCGCGCATGGCCGACGAAGTACACATCCTTGGCCCGGCCCGCGCTGACAAGAGCTACCTCAATGTCGAGGCCTTGCTCGGTGCCCTGAAGGCCACCGGGGCCACCGCGGTGCACCCTGGTTACGGCTTTCTTTCGGAAAACGCCGAATTCGCCGAAGCGGTACTTGCGGCTGGCGCGATTTTCGTCGGCCCAAGCCCCGAGACCATCCGCCGCATGGGTGACAAGGCCGAAGCCCGGCGCACCGCACAGGCGGCGGGCGTGCCGGTGGTGCCGGGTTCTGCCGATGAACTGTTCGATGTGGAGTCGGCGGTCGAGGCCGCCAAATCCGTCGGTTTCCCGTTGCTGATCAAGGCCTCGGCCGGAGGCGGTGGACGCGGCATTCGTCTGGCGGAAAACCTGCAACAGTTGCGCGAAGAATTCCCTCGTTCCCAGCGCGAAGCCCAGGCCGCTTTTGGCAATGGCGCGGTGTATCTGGAGCGCTTCATCGGCAAGGCCCGGCATATCGAAGTGCAGGTGCTGGGCGACGGCAAGCAGGCGGTGCACCTGTTCGAGCGCGAATGTTCGCTGCAACGCCGCCGCCAGAAGATCTTCGAAGAAGCACCGTCACCGATCCTCGATGCCCAGCAGCGCGAGGCCCTGTGCGCGAGCGCCGTGCGCCTGACCGAGGCGCTGGGATACAAGGGCGCCGGCACCCTTGAGTATCTGTACGATGACGCCACCGGCGAGTTTTTCTTCATCGAGATGAACACACGGATCCAGGTAGAACACCCGGTCAGCGAGCTGATCACCGGTATCGATCTGGTCCAGGCCATGCTGCGCATTGCCGGTGGCGAGCCACTGGGACTCAAGCAGAGCGATATCGCGATCAACGGCGCGGCCCTGCAGATGCGCCTGAACGCCGAAGACCCCGCGCGGGATTTCTTCCCAAGCCCAGGGCTTGTGCAAGCGCTGAACTGGCCACAAGGCGAGGGCGTGCGTGTCGACAGCCATCTGTATGAAGGCTACCGGGTACCGCCATACTATGACTCGCTGCTGGCCAAGCTGATTGTTCATGGCCGTGACCGCGCCGAAGCCCTGGCCCGCGCGCGACTGGCGGTCGAGCAGACCACGCTCACCGGCATGGCCAGCACCTTGTCGTTGCATGGGGAACTGCTGGAGCAACCCTGGTTGCACACCGCCGATTTCCACACCGGCACGTTGGAAACCTGGCTGGCCGAGCGCCGCAGTGGAGGTGCAGCATGAGCAGTCCGATTCGCTACAGCTTTGGCGCCGACGAACATCTGTTTGCCGAAGTCAGCGACAGCATGTCCCTTGAGGCCTTCTTCAAGGGCATGGCGGTCACCCGCGCGGTGGAGCGTCTGGCCCTCGATGGCGTGCTCGACGTGTGCTTGGCCAACGCCTCGTTCCAGATCCGCTTTGACCCGGATCGCATCGCGCCGGCAGATCTGCTTGAAGCAGTGAAGGGGGCCGAGGCCCAGGCCGTGGCCGAGCGCACCCTGCACACCCGGATCATCGAGATCCCGGTGCTCTACAACGATCCCTGGACCCACGAAACCCTGATGCGCTTTCGCGACCGCCACCAGGACCCGAATGCCACGGACCTGGAGTACGCCGCGCGCATCAATGGCTTGGCCGACGTCGAGGCGTTCATCGCCGCCCACAGTGGCGCGCCGTGGTTCGTTTCGATGGTGGGCTTCGTCGCGGGCCTGCCGTTCATGTTCCAGATGGTCGAGCGCGAACGGCAATTGCAGGTGCCCAAGTACCTGCGACCGCGTACCGACACGCCGAAACTGACCCTGGGCCATGGCGGCTGCTTCGGTTGCATTTATTCGGTACGTGGCGCCGGTGGCTACCAGATGTTTGGCGTCACCCCGGCACCGATCTACGACCCGCAGCAGACTCTGGCGTACCTGAAGGAACACATGGTGTTCTTCCGTCCCGGCGACATCGTGCAGTTCAAGCCCATGGACCGCGATGCCTATGACCACGCCGTGGCCGAGGTCGAAGCCGGGCGTTTTGATCTGCGCATCCGTCCAGTGGAGTTCTCGCTCGATGCGTTCCTCGCCGACCCGATCGGTTATCCCAAGTCGCTGCAGGAGGTGCTGGCATGATCAAGGTGCTCAAACCCGGTCTGGCCACCTCGGTGCAGGACCTCGGCCGCGAGGGCTACTACCACCTGGGTATCCCGCCTTCCGGGGCGCTGGACCAGTACGCCCTGAGCGCGGCCAACCAGTTGGTGGGCAACCCGGCCAATTCGGCGGCGCTGGAATGCACCTTGCTGGGGCCGGAGCTGGAATTTCAGCAGGACGCCCTGGTAGCGGTATGTGGTGCGCAGATGACGCCGAAGGTCGATGGCGTGGACATGCACTTGGACACCGCCTTCGAAGTGAAGGCCGGACAAGTGCTGCGTTTCGACTTCCCCAAGGCTGGCGCGCGGGCTTATCTGGCGGTGGCCGGCGGTATCGATGTGCCGGTGGTGCTCGGCAGTCGTTCCACCTACGCGCTGGGGGCGCTGGGTGGTTTTCAGGGGCGCAGGCTGGTGATGGGTGATGAACTGCCGATCGGCACCGCCAGCGGCAAGGGGTGTGTCGGGGCGAGCCTGCCCATGGCGTTGCGACAGTCGCTGGGAGGGGAGATCACCCTACGGGTGGTGCCGGGGCTGTACTACGATCGCCTGACCCTGGCGGCGGCGGACAGCTTTTTCGCCGAAGCCTGGACCGTCGGCTCGGAGGCAGATCGCATCGGCTATCGCTTCAAGGGTGGCAGCCCGCTGAGCTTCCAGCCTCGCGAGCAGCCGTTCGGCGCCGGCTCCGATCCTTCGAACATCGTCGACAGCTGCTACCCGATCGGCTCGATCCAGGTGCCGGCAGGGCTCGAGCCGATCATCCTGCACCGCGATGCGGTGTCCGGTGGCGGCTACGCGATGATCGGCACGGTGATCAGCGCCGACCTCGACCTGGTCGGCCAGATGCAACCCAACCAGAAGGCCCGCTTCGTTGCGGTGACGCTGGAAGAGGCGTTGCAAGCCCGACGTTCCTATAAGAAAAAGCTCAGCTGTCTGAGCAAGCTGTTCCCTTCCTGAAAAGCCAAAAAGGCAAGCCAACGCCGCACTTCGGTGCGGGGGCGGCTGCCCGCGCTTCAACCTCTGACGTAAAGAATTAGCGACTGGCAGTCGATCTTTCTAACCAGTCAGCACGAGTCATCTCCCATATTTCGACCTCCATCCGTCCAGATACGAAATCTCCTGCCTGCACGTCTACCAAGCGCATACCCTCATGTGTCGAGACCTTGCGAGATGCGTCATTGGCAACAGCTTTGGGAACCTGCATGACCGGACGCGACAGTGTCTCGAACCAATAGGCATTGATAATCCGGCATGCCTCGCGCATGTAGCCCTTCCCCCACCACTGTGGTGCGAGCCAGAAGCCCCTGTTGTTTCCAGGCTGATCATACAAACTGATGCTACCCAGGGTGCAGCTAGCATCGTCGCGCATGCGGATCATCCAGTGCCATTCACGACCTGCTGCCATTGCAGGCAGGGCGATATCTCGGACATAGATCAGCGCCCCGTCTTCTGGATACGGCCATGGGACACGACGATCCAGATAGCGAACCACCTCCCAGCAGGGGAACAGCTCCTGAATAATGGGTGAATCCTCTAACTGAAGGGGGGTGAGAACCAGCCGGT
This sequence comes from Pseudomonas sp. TE6283, assembly GCF_054060555.1. Classification (NCBI taxonomy): domain Bacteria; kingdom Pseudomonadati; phylum Pseudomonadota; class Gammaproteobacteria; order Pseudomonadales; family Pseudomonadaceae; genus Pseudomonas; species Pseudomonas sp. TE6283. The sequence goes on along the minus strand of NZ_JBSSDH010000007.1, from coordinate 203,405 downwards.
CAGTGATAAGCGTCGAAAGACAGTCCATGACATTCGTTCCCGGGCATCCCTGTGAGACGTTGATTATCTGTACCGGGCTGGATTGTGTCGACCGCTGCTGGCTGTTATCTGTGCTCCGGCAGGGGCAGCTATGGGGCGAGAGCAGTTATCCGTGTCTGGCTGCTTTCGACCCATAGCTGCCTCTCGCGAAAAGCAGCAATCGGCCAGAAACTGCCAGTTATGGCAGACACAAATCGATCTAAAGCAGCCCTGTGGAATGGAAAGCCCACAGTAAATAAGGTGACCGAGGTCATGCCACAACCTACGAATTATTTTTTTGCGAATGTAAGAAAAATCAACGAATTTTGTCCTGGCGTCACCTCGCTCGTGATTTTTGGCCTAGAAGTCGAAGACGATGACCCGGTATATCTTGAGATCCGCTTTGAGGACTACGAAGCGCTCCAGATTGAAGGCGACCACTTAATGCTTGGATTAGAAGAGGCAATGGAAAGCGCCGAGCTTGAGTACGGTATTTTGCGTAGCGATTGGCGAGAAATGAGTGAGATGGAAATTCAGCGAATTCCGTTTTTTGTTGGTGGAGTACCTGTCAAGTGATTCGACCGCTTTGAGTCTACAGGTGTCATTCGCAAGCGTCTGCCTCTGGCCGATTTCGGCCCTTCGTGAAGGGCAGCTTCGGGTCGGAAGCGGCCGGTCACGAAATGCCGCTAACGACCCATAGTTGGCCTCTGCCGCACTGTCAGAAAACGGGCAACAGCGGAAATTCGGAGTGCCTGGTCCTGGAGCGGCCTTGCACCTGTTTCAGCCAATCACTGGCGCATGCTCGGCCATCAATTCGATTATCCAGTCGATAAATACCCGCACCTTGGCGCTGACATGGCGATTCGGCGGGAAAGCCAGGTACATCGGCATTGGCGACATATGCCACTCTTCAAACAGCGGCAGTAGCTCCCCACTGTTAAGGTGCGGTTTGGCCATGTACTGCGGCAGCCAGAGCATCCCCAGGCCAGCCAGACCGGCGGCAAGGTACGCATTGCCGTCATCGACCGTCAGTTGCGGACGGGGCTGGACCTCTATGCGCTCCTCACCTCGCTGCATCACGTAGGGCAAGGTTTTGCCTGTTCGAAACCAGAGAAAGCCGATGGTTTTGTGCTGGCCTTCCTCTAACTCACGCGGGTGTGCCGGTGTCCCGAAGCGCTGCAAGTACCCGGGCGTGGCATAGATACCGAGTTTCAAATCGCCCACATGCCTTGCCACCAGGGACTGATCGGTGATCTCGCCGCCACGTACCACGCAGTCGATGTTTTCACCAATGATGTCGACGATGCGATCACTCACGCCCACGGTCAGCTGGATTTCCGGATAACGTGCAAAGAATTCCGGCAAGGCGGGTATGAGCAGCATTCGCGCCAGCGGGCTGGGGACATCCACCCGCAACCGTCCGCGCGGCGTCATCAAGGCGCTGGACAAGCTGGTCTCGGCGTCGTCCATGTCTGCCAGTAACCGGACCACGCGTTCGTAGTAGGCCGCGCCGTCGGCGGTGACATTGACCTTGCGTGTGGTGCGGTTGAGCAGCCGCACGCGCAGCCTCGCTTCCAGTTGCTGAATGAGCTGCGTCACGGTGGTCTTGCTCATGTGCAAGGTGGCGGCTGCCTTGGTGAAACTGCCGGTTTCCACCACTCGGGCAAACGCCTGCATCGCATCGAATCGGTCCATTCCACGCCTCGTTCGCACCTGGATTGTTTGGATTATACAAACAGTCCTGGCCAGAGCTGCCCGTTTATCCAGGTAAGTAGCCTTTTTAAAGTGGCCTCACCGTAGACAACGGGCTGCGATAGCCCAGAACGAGGTAGGTAATGTCCAGTAATCGTGATGTCGTTTTCCCACCCGATCGCCATGCTTTGTACGAGTTGCACCGCTACTCGCCGGCGATTCGCTCCAACGGTTTTCTGTTCGTATCCGGTCAGGTCGGCAGCCGCAAGGATGGTTCGGCCGAGCCGGACCTCGCAGCGCAGGTTCGCCTGGCCTTCGCCAACCTTAACGCGATCCTCGCCGAGGCCGGCAGTAGTTTCGAGGATGTGGTTGATACGACCATCTTCATGGTCGACCCCGACTCGAAATTCGAAACCATCTGGGAAGTGGCGGCTGAGTATTGGGGCGAAGCGCCTTATCCCACGGTGACCGCTCTTGGCGTGACCTGGCTGTCCGGCTTCGACTTCGAGATCAAGGTGATCGCGAAACTGCCGCAATAGAGGCGGTCTAAGCCCTGCTTCCGGTTCAAATCGCAGGGCGCGTTCATGCTATTTCGCCGCACTCGGTCGGCCCCCGGTTACCCGTCGGCCAGACGGTAATGGCGGTTTGCTTTGAGGGGACTATCGTTGCTTGTCTGGGCAACGACTACCGACCGAGGGCGGTGCCATGAACACGAGTGATCTGCTGGAACAGTTGCTTCGGGCCGGGCAGGGTTCGCAAGCGCAACAAGGGCGCGGCGGCATGTCATCGCAAGACGGCCTGGGCGGCTTGGGCGGCTTGTTGGGAGGGCTGCTTGGCGGCGGCAGTACCGCAGGTGGCAGTGGTGGCCTTGGTGGTTTACTGGGCGGCATTTTGGGTGGCAGCGGTGGCAACGCTGGCGCTTCCACTCAGGGACGCTCTGCTGGCGGCGTCAATTACGCAGCTCTGGCGTCATTGGGCATGATGGCGTTCCAGGCTTATCAAAGCTGGCAACGTAGCCAGGCGGCCGCGCCGCAACAGGCGGTGCGTACCGTGGATCAATTGTCTGGCCCCGAGGCCGAGGATCACAGCCATGCGATCTTGCGTGCGCTGATCGCGGCAGCCAAGGCTGACGGTCGCATCGACCCGCAGGAAGAACAATTGATCTACGCCGAAATCAAACGTCACACCAGCGACCCGCAACTGCAGCAATGGCTGGATGAGGAAGTCAGCAAACCACTGGATGCTGTCGAGGTGGCGCAGTCGGCCCAAGACCCGGGCATGGCTGCGGAAATGTACCTGGCCAGTGTGATGCTGGTGGATGACCAACAGGACGCGGAGCGGGCCTACCTTGATGAATTGGCCAGTGCGTTGGGGATCGATCCGACGTTGCAGGTGCATCTGGAACAGCAGGCGAAGGGGGCCGCTTGACCTGACTGAGATGCCTGCGCAGCTGATCAACCTGTAGCCAGCGCAGGCTAGGTCCGAGAGATTGCGCGCACACCCGGGCTATTCGTTTCGATCCGAGGCGGACATTGCTCCAAGACCGTGTTTTCAACGCAAGCCTGATTGTTGGACCGCGTGGGAGCGGGCTGGCCCCGCGATCACCGGCAATGCCGGTGCCATACGCCGCATCGCGGGGCAAGCCCGCTCCCACGTTGGTAATGCTTGTAACGTTGTTCCCTGCAAGCCCATAGGGCCCGGCGATCTCCTACAGGAACCTGACCTGGGCTTCAACCCACCTCCGTGAACCGCCGCCGCGTCATGAACAGCACCGCGCCCAACGGCACGGCCAGGAGCGCCAGCAGCTCCAGGTCAAAGCCCAGCACCTGCTGCTGGTCGAAATTGAAGATGCCGACCAGGCCCGCCGCCAACATCGCCACGCCCAGCCACTTACGTAAGGGGTATGGTTTCAGAAACCGAACGAGGAGTGCGCCCAGTACCAGAAGGATGGCAGCCTGCATGATGTAGGGCATATGCACCTTCTCAGACCTGATGACCAAAAGTGGGGGAATCTCTACAAGCTCTGGGTGAGATGTAAACCGTCTTTTTTGGGGCTGGGTAGACGGGCAGGGGAGAGATCCCGTATCGCGTCCTACAGGGATTAATCAGATTTTCCCTATTTCGAGTAGTCCGTTTCCGAAGCATGCTCTACCCGCTTTTACGCCATCCAACCTAGGTCTAGCCTTGCCTTGCTGGGTCGCTACAAAAAAGTAGCGACCGGGTCTGCAAGCCCGAGCGGGACATCTAGATCAGCACCACCCATTGCCATTGGTCTCAAGGCATTGGCCGTGCATCACGGTGGCTGCGTACGGGTGGCCTTCGGGTCAGTCGGGCTTGCTCTAGTTGCCCCGGTCTTGCAGGCCCGTACGTGGCCGCCACCCCTTCGTTTGCAAGCGATGAGTTGCGGGCTGATCAGCGTAAACTAGAGGGTTTCAACATGAAGATTTTCCCCGACCCATGAGTTTCGGCTTCTTGCTATGCAGCCATTTCGCGGCACAAGACCGCTTCTAAAGGGATCGTGTCAACTTTCAACTGCATCTGGATGCCCGACTGTTCAGAATCTCCGCTTATTTTGTAAGGAAGCGTTAATGAACTTTGAAGGGACACACCAGTACATGGGCAACCACGGGATCGTGTTCAACATTTCGCAGATCACCCTCACCGACAGTGACCGCGGTCGCTTGCGCGAGCTGCATTTTGGCGAAGCAAAGCATGCCCATTACCAAGTTACCAGCAAAGTCGTAGAGGTGTACGACAAGATGCAGGCCAAAAACCTGCCCTGCGTGATGATGGTAGGTATTTCCAAACCGCTGACCCGTCAACAAGCAGACACCCTCAATGCCCAGCGCACCAGCATTGCTAACCTGGCGCTCTCCGCTTTCGGTGGTGCTGCCCGTGCTGTGGGCAGTCTGGCCGGGCCAGTAGCAGGGCTTGCCGCCGGTACTGCTGTAGGTATGGGCGTGCGCTCTTACGTTAATGACGTCTTACCCACCTACCATGCTGGTGACGTAGTCGTGAGCATTCAGGCTCAGGTAAGTGGTGGGATTGGCCCGCAGCGTACTGCCGAATCACTTATCATCAGGGCTTGAGAGGAGGTGCACATGTCCGAATTTACGCAGGCAGTCATCTTCGTTGCACTGGCTTTTCTATTTGAACGGTTCATGAGGCCATACTTGCTGCGTAAGTGGCTAGGCGTTGCGTTGGTCATTGCTGGACTGATTGGTTGTGTTGCGCTGAGCCAGACTCGTTTGCAGAGCTTTGACCTGGGATTGATGTCTGCCCTTGCAGTGCCGCTCGGCATAGGGTTGTTCCTGAGCAGACGACGATTTGAGGGGCGAAAGTAGGATCCTGGAGCGGCCTTGCACCTGTTTCGCCCGGTCTGCAAGCCTGCGCGGTATTAGGGTCTGTACGAAATGTGTCTGTGCGAAGGCCAGACAAGGCGAAACGGGGGGAGGAACGGCCGGGTTATCGCTCGATGTTCCCCGGACTTGCAGACCCGCACGTAGCCGCCACCCATCCTCCTGCAGGTGAATGGGTGTCTGGTTGATCATTCATGAACGTCGAGTATGAAGTCATGTTGAAGATCGTCCCGGATCCACCCCCGTCCACCGAATCCCCCCATCTCCTCGAGGACACCCTCGTTCAGGCCACCGAGTACGTCATGTGCGCACTGGCCGTCGCCCATCAGTCGTTCAGCCACCTGCCAAAATCACCGGCCACTCTGGTGATGCTGACGATGATGCACGAGCTTGATGCCACCCGCACGCTGCTGGAGTCGGCTCTGGCTCAAGTCCAGATGAGTGCGCGACCGCCGTCATACACATTGCACTGATAGAGCTGCCACAGGCCCCAGGTTCCGCGCCGCAATCAAAATTGCCGGGGCCGCTGCGCAGCCCTTTCGCGGCGCAAGGCCGCTTCTACAGGGGGTAGCTAAATCAATGAGTCACGGTTTGTTCTACGAGAGAGGATTTCGCAAATGGACAACGAAACCCCAGCAGACCACGGCCAGCTCGGCTGGACCGTTGGCACCTGCACCTGCCTGGAAGGCGCCACCAAAGGTACGCGCCTGTTCCGTGTCGAGCCCGGCAACTGCGCAAGCCACGCCATGGAGCAGGCTTGCGTGCTGCTCGACAGCGCCCGCCGGGCTTCCTTCATTGGTGTGATGGACAACGAACCGGTGCTGGTCTGGGCATCGCACTACCTGAGCGATATGGCCAAGGCCTTGATGGATGATGCGCATATGGGGATGCTGAAAAGGGTGTGAAACGGGCAGGGGCGGTTTCGACTGCGCCGCCCCATCTTGCACCCGTCAGAAACTCCCCTTGAGTGTCACCATGAAGTTGCGCGGCTCACCATAGTAGTTACCCCAGCCAGTAGCCCCCACGGTCGAGTAATAACGCTTGTCCAGCAGGTTGTTGCCATTCAACGCCAGGCTCCAGTGCTCGTCGAGGCGGTACTGCACGCGGCCGCTCCACAAGGTGTAGCCCGCTTGCTCGATGCTCAGGTTGCCCTGGCGGCGGAAGTTGTCGCTCTGGCTGGAAACCCCGGCACCGACGGTCCAGCGCTCGAGCGCGCCGTCCAACTGGTAGTCGCCCCAGACCTTGAGCATGTGCCGCGGAATGAAGCTGGAGCTGAAGGTCAGCTCGGTCGGGTCGGTCTGGTTGATGGTGTTCAGGTACTTGGTCTGGGTGTAGGTGTAGCCCGCCAGCAACTGCAGGCGTTCGATGGGCGAGCCGCTGACCTCGGCCTCGAAGCCCTGGGCGCGGACCTTGCCGCTGTCGGTGTAGCAGTACTGGTCGCCCGAGCCCAGGCAGGTATCGGCGAAGTCGGTTTCGGCGCGGTGCTCCTCGACCGTGCGGAACAGGTTGAAGGCGGTGTTCAGCGCACCGCCGAACAGCTCCCCCTTGATACCCAGCTCGTAGTTGGCGCCGGTCTTGGGTTGCAGGGCCTGGCCCTGGGCATTCACCAGGTTGCTCTGCGGTTGGAAGATGTCGGCGTAGCTAGCGTAGGCGGTCCACTCATCGTTGAGGTCGTAGAGCACGGCGGCGAAGGGCGTGACCTGGCCGTTTTCTTGGCTGCGGTTGTGTACCCAGTAGTCCCAGGCCTGGGTGTAGGAATCGCTCTTGTTACGGTACCAGCTCACCCGCGTACCGAGTACCAGGGTCAGTGGCTCGGCCAGCTTCAGGCGCACGGTGGCGTAGGTGCCGTACTGGGTCGTGGTGGAGTCGGTGGGGACGCTACCGCCGCGGCTGGGAGCGGTCAGGAACGCGTCCTTGGACGGATGGGGGAAGGCCGGGGAAGGATCGAACGGGTTCTGGGTACCGCTCAGGCCCATCAGCGCGAAGTAGTCGTGGGTCTTCTGCCGACTGGCGTTGGCGCCCACGATCAGCTCGTGCTCGAGGCCGAACGCCTCGAACTTGCCGTCGAGGTAGCTATCGAAGCCGTAGTCGTCCTGGTCGTAGTCGAACCGCCCGGCATAGCGGCGGATCCCGGCGCTGCCGGCGCCCACCGGCACCGCGCCCTCGGCGTAGCCGTACTCGATGTTCTGGTTGTTGTGGGTGTAGACCGAGGCAAAGTTCAGCGTCCAGTCGTCGTTGAAACGATGCTTGAGGTCGGCGAAGCCGGTGGTGCGCTGGCTTTGCTGGTCGTTCCAGCTGGCGCCCAGGCAGGTGGAGCGCGACAGCTTCAGGTCGCTGCCGTCGGCGTAGCGGGGCAGGCCGTGGTAGCAGGGCGAGGCGTCGACGTCTTCATAGGCAAGGCCCACGCCCAGGGTGGTGTCGGGCGTCACGTCCCAGTCGAGGGCGCCGTACAGCACCTGGTCCTGGCGCTTGGCGTTGTCGTAGAAGTACTGGCGGTCCTGCAGGGTCGCCACGGCGCGGCCGCGCACGGTGCCCGACTCGTTGAGCGGGCCGCCCACGTCCACCTGGCCACGGTAGTTGTCCCAGGTGCCGGCGGACAAGGTCAGCGTGGTGTGGGCCTTGTCCTGGCCGCGCTTGCGCACGAAGTTGACGCCGCCGGCGGAGGAGCCGGAGCCTTTCATCATGCCTGCGGCGCCCTTGAGGATCTCGACACGGTCGTAGAAGGCCATGTCGCTGGAAAAGCTGTTGGCCTGCACATAGTTGCCGCCCACATCCAGCGGCACGCCGTCGTACTGGTACTGGCCGTCGAGGTTGAAGCCACGGGAGTAGAAGTACTTGCCGCCCATGGGCGAGTCGTAGACGGTGATGCCAGGGGTCTTGTCCAGCACCTGTTCCAGGGTGTTGAGGTTCTGGTCGTCGAGCATCTTGCGGGTCATCACGGTGACCGACTGCGGCGTCTCCTTGAGGCTGTGCACACCTTTGCCGATGGTCACTGCGCGCGCCGCGTAGGACTGGGTGCCCTCGCTGGTGGCATCGAGGCGATTGGCGTCGATGGTCAACGGCCCCAGTTCCATCGCCGTTCCGTTGTCGGCCGGGACCAGCACATAGCCGCCGTTGCCCTGGCGCTGGGCTTGCAGCCCGCTGCTGGCGAGCAGGCGCAGCAGGCCTTCCTCGACCCTGTAGCTGCCGTCGAGCCCGGCGGTGCTGAGGTGGCGGGTCTGCTCGGTGTCGAACGAGATGGTTACCCCCGCCTGCACGCCGAACTGGGTGATCGCATTGCCCAGGGGGCCGGCGGCGATATGGTAGGTGTTCTGGCTGCTGGCCATGGCATCGACCGGCGCGAGCAGCGCGCAGGGCACGCTGGCGAGGGACAGGCCAAAGGCGAACCGGCGGACGGCCAGGCGCAGGCGGGCGGTGGGGTGGGGAGCGGGCATTGGGTGATCCTTGCGTGTCATGGCGGAAAGTCGCTGTCGTCGCGGCTTGTGTCATGGACGGACGAGAATCGAAATCAGCAAGATTGCGGAGAATTTTTTTCGCTCAGGGTTCAGGCAGGCTCCACGCTGACCCAGTAGCGGCTCAGGTAGCGCACCTTCACCGGCAGGGATTTGGGCAGGTTCGCCAGGGCGATATCAGTGTCATCGATGGCGAATGAGCCGGAGATACGCATGCCTTGGATGGACGGCGCGCAACGCAGTAGGCCAGGGCGGTAGCGGCCCAGTTCGGCGATGAAATCCCCCAGGCGCCAGTCGTTGACGCTGAGCATACCCTGGACCCAGGCCGCGGAATCAGCGGGCAGGGTCCGGGTACGGCCGATCACGTCGCGATCAAATCCGGCCTGCTGGCCGGCGTCCAGGCGCAACACTTGGTCGGGGTGGCGTTGCGGGCGTATCTCGACGGCGGACTGCAACACCCCGACCTGTGTCTGCTGCGCTGTTTGGCGCACATTGAACTGCGTGCCTAGCGCCCGCACGCTGCCGTTGTCGGTGTGCACGATGAACGGGCGGCGGGCGGCGTCACGGGCGGTACTGATAAGGATCTCGCCGCGATACAACTGGATCGCCCGCACCTGGGCGTCGAAGCGCACGTCAAGTGCGGTGTCGACGTTCAGCTCCAGTTGCGAACCGTCGTCCAGGCGCAGTGAGCGCCGCTCACCACTGCCGGTGCGCTGCTGGGCGAGCAGGGCGCGATAGGGCACCTGTTCGCTGGCCACCCAGGTACCGCCACCGACCACCAGCAGCAGTCCCAGTACCTTGAGCACTTCGCGGCGTTGCGCCTGAGCCGCGCCCAGGCCTGCCAGCGCAGCCTGGCGCGGCACCGTTGACCACTGGCGTTGGAGTTTCTCCACCCGCGCCCAGGCTTCGGCATGCGCGGGGCTTGCGGCCAGCCATGCCTGCCAGGCCTGGGTCCGGGCAGTGTCGGCATCACCGTCATTGAGCTGCACGTACCAGGTCGCGGCCGCTTCGAGTGTCTTCATATCCACAGCCCGGCCCTCAGCTCTCGACCACGAGCAGGCAGCGGGTCATGGCCCGTATCAGATGGTTCTTCACCGTGGTCACCGAGACGTCGAAGCGTTCGGCGACCGCCGCATAGGCCAGCCCTTCCAGTTGCACCGCGAGGAAGATGTCGCGGGTCCTGGGACCGAGTTCGTCGAGCAGTGCATCGACCGCTACCAGCATCTCGATGATCGACAGGCGAATCTCCGGCGACACTTCGACCAGCTCCGGGCGCAGGGCGAGGGCCTGCAGGTAGGCCTGCTCGATGGCGCGGCGACGAACCTTGTCGATCAGCAGCGCGCGGGCGATGGCGCTGAGGTAGCTGCGCGGCTCGCGAATGGGCGCCTGGTTGCGGGCGGTCATGACCCGCAGGAAGGTGTCGTGGGCCAGGTCGGACGCATCGGCGGCATTGCCCAGGCGCGCGCGCAACCAGCTTTTCAACCAGCCGTTGTTTTCGCTGTACAGCTGGTGTAGCGCCGAGCGGTCGAGCGTCGACATAAAGCGGGACTCACGATGTAAATGGTAATTGCTCGCATTGTCACGGGGTGGTGGGGGGATTGCAATAGTTGGGGTTGCAATGCAGCTCCAGTGGCTGCTGTGACGCACAAGCTGGTTCCTGGCCCTTGATCAGCTGATGAAAATAATCTTTGACACCAACTCCGCACTGTTCTTCGCCTGCAACTTCTTCATCAACCGTGCCCGATGCACTTCCACCGTCCGATGCGATATCCCCAGCTGCCGCGCCACTTCCTTGCAGGTCAGCCCGTTGACAATATGCAGCGAGATCTCCCGCTCCCGCGGCGTCAGTTGCACCGTCGGTGCCGGCTGTCGGTCGAGCCGTTCGAAATGCCAGATCATCAGCTTGAACGGATCGTCCACCGTCAGCGTGAAGCCCTGGGCCCTGGCCCAGAACACCTCGCCGTTGCGGTGCTGCATGAAGCGTTCGTCGGAGTAGAAAGCGCCCAGCCCGTTGCGCAGCCAGTGCTCGCTGCGTTCGCCGATGCTCTGGTAGTCGGCGTGGGAAGGATAGAGCAGCAAGGTCAGGTGCCCGCGCAGTTCTTCGCGGGTATAGCCAAACAGCCGGGCGAAGGCCTCGTTGCAGTCGAGCATGCGTCGGTGGCCGGTGATCAGCTGTGGCGCGGGTGAAACCTGGAACGCCAGGCGTTCCAGGTCCGGGGAGGCGTGGGTGGGTACGGTCATCAGGCTTCCTGCCTCGGTGCTTGGGGTCATGTCCCGTACGGCTCACTACTTACTCGCGTACGTAGTTGCCCCAACTAGCGTGGGATTCGGGTACTGCCACATTGTATGCAATACCCGCTTCAAGGACAGAAGAAAACCACCATGCTCCACGATTCCATCTCCATCGTCGCCGCCGCGCACAGTCCCTTCGGCCGCCTGGATGGCCTGAACCTCGAGGACCTGATCGTCCAGGTCACCCGCGATGCCCTGCAGGATGCGGCCATCGACGCCGCCGAGATCGACGCGCTGTTCCTCGGCCACTTCAACTCGGGCCTGGTGGCCGACGGCTTCCCGGCCTCGCTGATGCTGCAGGCCGATCCGCAACTGCGCTTCAAGCCCGCCACCCGCTGCGAGAACGCCTGCGCTTCGGGTTCGGCGGCGATCCAGGCCGGGATCAACGCAATCCGCAGCGGCGCCGCCGACCTGGTGCTGGTGGTCGGCGCGGAGAAGATGACCGGCAACAGCACGGTCGAGGTCACCCGGGCCCTGGCCGGCGCCGGCTACCAGAACGCCCTGGCGGAAGCCGGGCTGAGCTTCGCCCAGCTGTTCGGCCAGGTGGCGCAGCAGTATACCGAGCGCTACCACAGCCCGTTGGCATCGATGGCCGCCATCGCCGTGAAGAACCACGCCAATGCCATGGCCAACCCGTTGGCGCAGATGCACCGGGTGATGGACTTCGAACACTGCAACCAGGTGTCACCCAGCAACCCGCTGATCGCCGCGCCCCTGCGCCTGACCGACTGCTCGCTGATCAGCGACGGCGCGGCGGCGATCGTCCTGGCTTCGCCCGAGCGTGCCCGTTCGATGCGGCGCCAGGTGGCGATCCGCTCGATGGTCCAGGTCAACGACTTCCTGCCGCTGTCGCGCCGCGACATCCTCGCCTTCGAGGGGCCGCAACGGGCGATCCACGGGGCGCTGCGCGAGGCGGGGGTGACCCTGAACGACCTGAGTTTCGCCGAGGTGCACGATTGCTTCACCATCGCCGAACTGCTGATCTACGAGGCCATGGGCCTGGCGCCAAGGGGCGAAGGGCACCGGGCGTTGGACGACGGCACCGTGCGCCAGGGCGGGCGCTTGCCGGTGAACCTGTCCGGCGGGCTCAAGGCCAAGGGCCACCCGGTGGGCGCCACCGGGGTGTCGATGCATGCCCTGGGCTTCGCCCAGTTGACCGGCAAGCCCATCGGCCTGGGCGTGCCCAACGCCGAGTTCGGCCTGCTGTTCAACATGGGCGGCATGGCGGTGGCCAACTATGCCAGCGTGCTGCAAGCCGTCAGGGTCTGAGGATGAACATCGCTCATTGGCTGCATGATGCGGCCCAGCGCTGGCCCGAGCGTCCGGCGCTGTTCGAGGGGGCGCGCCAGGTCGCCGACTACCGGACGTTCGCCGCCCGGGTTCGGGCCCGGGCGCTGGCGCTGCGTCACGCCCATGGCATCGAACCGGGCGACCGGGTGGCGCTGCTGCTGAAGAACAGCTGTGCCTACCTGGAACTGCTCTACGCCATCTGGTGGAGCGGGGCGGTGGCGGTGCCGATCAACAGCAAGTTGCATGCCCTGGAAGCGGCCTGGATCGTCGGCAATGCCGGGGCCCGCCTGATCCATACCGACGAGGGCGAGGTCTTCGCCGGCGCGCCCCTGCCGGACGCTTGCCGTGAGCTCGCCGTGCCTGCCCTGGCTGCGCCCGGCGCGCTCGACAACGATGAACTGGCGCAGCCGCATCCGCGCCAGGACAGTGACCTGGCCTGGCTGTTCTATACCTCCGGCACCACGGGGCGGTCGAAGGGTGTGATGCTGTCCCATGGCAACCTGGTCGCCATGTCGCTGTGCTACCCGCTGGATGTCGACCCGGTGAGCGCCGGCGACGCCGTGGTCTATGCTGCGCCAATGTCCCATGGGGCCGGGTTGTACAACTTCATCCACGTGCGTTGCGGCGCCCGGCACGTGGTGCCGCTGTCCCGGGGCTTCCAGGCCGCCGAGCTGTTCGGCCTGGCGCAGACCCTGGGCCAGGTCAGCCTGTTCGCCGCGCCGACCATGGTCAAGCGCATGGTCGAGCAGGCCCGCCAGGAGGGTTATGACGGTGCGGGCATCAAGACCATCGTCTACGGCGGCGGCCCGATGTACCTGGCGGACCTCAGTGAGGCCCTGGACACCTTCGGCCCGCGCCTGGTGCAGATCTACGGCCAGGGCGAATGCCCGATGACCATCAGCGCGCTGTCGCGTGAGGCCATCGCCGACCGTGAGCACGCCGACTGGCCCGTCATCGCCGCCTCGGTTGGGCGGGCCCAGGCCTGTGTCGAGGTACGCGTGGTGGACGGCGCGGGCCAGCCGCTGGCGGCCGGCGAACCCGGCGAGATCAGCGTGCGCGGGCCAGTGGTGATGCAGGGTTACTGGGACAATCCGCAGGCCACCCAGGCGACCTTGGTGGACGGCTGGCTGCGCACCGGCGACATCGGTTTGCTCGACGAGCGCGGCTACCTGACCCTGACCGACCGCAGCAAGGACGTGATCATCTCAGGCGGCAGCAACATCTACCCGCGCGAAGTCGAGGAAGTGCTGATCCAGCATCCCGAGGTGTTCGAGGCCTGCGTGGTGGGGGAGGCCGACGCCGAGTGGGGCGAGTCGGTGGTGGCCTTCGTCGTGCCGCGCACGCCGGGCAGCCTCGATGCCCAGGTGCTCAACCAATGGTTCCTGGCGCGCATGGCATCGTTCAAGAAACCGAAGAAATACCTGTTCTGCGCCGAGCTGCCGAAGAACAGCTACGGCAAGATTCTCAAGACCCAGCTGCGCCATTGGCTGCAGAACCCCGACGGGGCGTTCGCCAGCCACTGACCCGCAACTTTCATGGAAAGCACCACGACAGGAGTTCCCGACATGGGCATGTCACCCGGCAACACCCAGCGCCAGCGGCGCCGCGCCTTTATCGGCGCCACCACCGGCCACTTGATCGAGTGGTACGACTACGGCGTCTACGGCTTCCTGGCCTTGTATATCGGCAAGGCCTTCTTCGTCTCCGACGACCCCACCAGCAGCCTGCTGGCGAGCTTCGCGGCCTTCGCCCTGAGCTTCTTCATCCGCCCGCTGGGCGGGTTGTTCTTCGGTCCGCTGGCGGACAAGATCGGCCGCCGCCGCACGCTGATCACGGTGCTGGTGATGATGGCCGGCTCTACCTTCCTGCTCGGTCTGCTGCCGACCTACGCCAGCATCGGCATCGCCGCACCGGTGATCCTGGTGCTGATCCGCTGCGTGCAGGGTTTCTCCGCCGGGGGGGAGATCGGCACCATCACCAGCTTCATCTCCGAGTACGCCGGCCCTGGTCGCCGCGGCTTCGCCACCTGCTGGCTGATGGTCACCGCGGTGCTTGGCCTGCTGCTGGGCGGCGCCGTGGCCAATGGCATGACCTGGGCGCTGGGCGCCGAACTGATGCAGGACTGGGGTTGGCGGATTCCGTTCCTGATTGCCGGCCCCCTGGGTTTCATTTCGCTGTACATTCGCCTCAAGCTCGAGGACAGCCCGGAGTTCCTCGCCCTGGTGGAAGCCGGGCAGACTTCCAAGGCGCCGCTGCGCGAGGTGTGGCAGTGGAAGCGCTCGATCGCCCTGGTGTTCTTCATCATCACCCTGCACAGCTCGATCTTCTACCTGGTGCTGACCTTCGCCTCGACCTACATGTCCAACACCTTGAAGTTCGACAGCGGCACCACCTTGCTCTACGTGTTCGTCGCCAGCCTGTCGGCGGCGCTGGTGATGCCATTCGGCGGCGCCTTTACCGACCGCTACGGGCGCAAGCCATTCCTGATGGTGATCGGTACACTGGCGACCCTGGCCATGTACTGGTTCTTCAAGACCGCGCCCGGCGCCACCCCGGCCACCTTGTTCTGGCCGTTGATGGCGGTGGCGATCTTGTTCGGGCTGTACGCTTCGTCGACCTACGCGCTGATGAGCGAGCTGCTGCCGACGCGCATCCGTTCCACCGGCATCGCCATGGCCTACAACATTCCGGTGGCGGTATTCGGCGGCAGCGCGCCGCTGATCTCCACCTGGCTGATCAAGGTGACCGGGGATATCACCGCGCCGTGGTATTTCTACGTGGGCACCGGCGTGGCGTCGCTGGTGGCGCTGGTGGTGTTGCGTCAGGAGGATTTCGTGGCCTGTAGCATTGATGCGCAACAGCGGGGCGGGGACGCCACGGGCCGATCCCCAGCCTTGAGCTGACACACGGAACACCTGTCCTTCGCCTTTCCGCTGGGCGCAGCATCCTGTTACAGTCGCCGCCTCACGTTATCGCTCCGGGGATGTACAAGGATGTCGCTTCACGATTGGTTCGGTTTTGTCGTTGTCTCGATGCTGGTGACCCTGTCGCCAGGACCCGGGGTCATCATGGCCCTGTCCAATTCGTTGTCCCACGGGCCGAGGCGGGCGATGCTCGGTTCACTTGGCAACGCCTTCGGCCTGCTGGTGGTCTCAACCGCCACCAGTGCCGGCCTTGGGGTGCTTCTGCAGTCATCGGCCACGGCCTTCCTGCTGCTCAAGGTGCTGGGCGCGAGCTACCTGATCTACCTGGGCATCAAGCAGTGGAAGAGCCGCAGCAGCGCCTTCGACCAGCTGGAGCAGCCGGCCAAGGCTATCGCCAGCAATCGCCGGCTGCTGCTCAATGGCGTGACGGTGGCGCTGACCAATCCGAAAGCGATCCTGTTCTTCGCCGCTTTCCTGCCGCAGTTCATGCGCACCGGCCACGGCGCCGAGGGCCAGCTCGCCCTGTTGGTAGTCACCTTCGCCCTGTGCTCGATGCTGTCCCACGCTTTCTACGTCACCCTGGCCCAGGCCTTGAAAAACCAGCTGGCCGCGCCAAGCCGCGCGCGCTTGATGAATCGCCTGTTCGGCGTCTCGTTCATGACGCTGGGTGCCAGCCTGTTCACCGTTCAGGCCAAGACGGCCTGAACCCAACGCTTCCAATAGGTAGATGACATGGCACAAGCCACCGACCAGGCTTTCTACGACCGCGCCGACGCGCATATCGAACTGGCCAACCAGCAGATCGAAAAGCTTGAGGATCTTGGCAAGGTCAGCGCTTCGCTGACCTTCGCCGCCAGTCGCTTCAATGCCTGGATGACCGCGCGCAGCTTCAAGTCCGCACAGGAAATGGCCGCTGCGCGGGAGGAACTGCTGAAGTACTTCTGCGAGCAGTACCGGATGATGCTCGAGGACAACCTCGATGAGCATATCCAGCACTTCGACCGCTACGTGCTGGGCCAGGACAGCTGAGTCATCCGTCGCCAGGCCGTGCAGCGCTTCGCCGGCGCCGCGAGGGCTGAAGTCGGTTACTGCAGCGCGCCCTGTTCCTGCGCCGGTACACCAAACGAGACGTAGTAGGCCAGGCCGACAAAGATCGCGCCACCCACGGCGTTGCCCAGGAATACCGCCGCCAGGTTTTCCAGCAACTGTCCCCAGCTCAGGTAACCGGCAAAGATTGCCGCCGGGATCAGGAACATGTTGGCCACCACGTGCTGGAAACCGATGGCGACGAAGGCCATGATCGGGAACCAGATACCGAGGATCTTGCCGCTCATTTCACGGCTGGCGTACGAAAGCCACACCGCCAGGCACACCAGCCAGTTGCAGCCGATGCCGGAGACGAAGGCATGAAGGAAGTCGGCGCTGACCTTGCTGGTCGCGCCCGCCAGGGTCTTGCCCAGGTACGCTCCCTCGGTCAGCCCGAGCAGATGACCGAAGCAATAGGCGACGAACAGCGCGCCCAGTAAGTTCGCCAGGGTCACCAGGGCCCAGTTGCGCGCGACCGCCCACAGGCGGATACGCCCGGCAAACATCGCCAGGGGCAGGCTCATCATGTTGCCGGTGAGCAGTTCACCTCCGGCCAGGATCACCAGGATCAGGCCGATGGGAAACACCGCGGCGCCCAGCAGGGTGCCGAACGAGGCCCATGGCGTGGGGATCATGGCGCTGACGTGGATCGCCAGCAGGAAGCCCAGGGAAATGAATGCTCCGGCCAGGAAGCCGAGGATCAGGGTGGCGCGGGTGGGCAGGTGGGCTTTGCGGGTGCCGGCTTCTATGACCAGCTCGGTGATCCGGGAGGGGGAGTTCACAGACATTTCAACAACTCGAACGCAAGGACGACGGCTCAGGCCGTGGATCGGGGTTTGACAGCGGGGGGCAGCTTCGAAGCGGGCGGCACGTTAGCTGAGGCAATTTGACGCGGTCAAATCGATAGGCTGGATGAGGTGATAGATCTCGTCTATGAGGGGCGGGTATTCAAGCGGGTTGTGCTATACCAAAGCGACCGTGATGGTAGTCGTGTAATGAACGGCCTGGCAACGCACCGGCCTGTTCGACCTTTTCGAGGAGTGCAAACCCGTATGAACACTGTCGAGATCGAACCACAGGCTGTCGACAGCCCAATCACCCGGAGTGCGATGTTCCTGGTGGCGACGCTTGGTCCGGATGAGCGGGATGTGGACCCTGTGCGCGAACTGTGCGGCGACCTTGCCGGGCTGGTGCGTTCGGTGGGCAAGCGCGTGCCGGCAGGCAATCTGTCGTGCGTCATCGGTTTTTCTGCGTCGGTCTGGACGCGGCTGTTCGGCACCCCGCAGCCGGCCGGCCTGCATGCCTTTCGCGAGTTCGGCAGTGGCGCGCGCAAGGCGGTGGCCACGCCCGGTGACATCCTCCTGCACATTCGCGCCGAGCACATGGACCTGTGCTTCGAGCTGGCCGCGCTGCTGGTCAAGCGCCTGGGGCAGGCAGTGACGGTGGTCGATGAGGTGCAGGGTTTTCGCTACTTCGACATGCGCAGCATCATTGGCTTCGTCGACGGCACCGAGAACCCCGGCCCGCGGGATGTCGCGCGCTTCACCCTGGTGGGCGACGAGGACCCGGCGTTCATCGGCGGCAGCTATGTACTGGTGCAGAAGTACCTGCATGACATGACCGGTTGGGAGGCGCTGTCCATTGAGGAGCAGGAGCGCATCATCGGACGCACCAAACTGTCCGATATCGAACTGGATGCCGCGAGCAAGCCCAGTTGCTCGCATAGCGCGCTGACCACCCTGGAAGAGGGCGGCGAAGAGGTCAAGATCCTGCGCGACAACATGCCCTTTGGCCGCCCCGGGGCCGGGGAGTTCGGCACCTATTTCATCGGCTACGCCCGGTCGCCGGCCCCGATCGAGCAGATGCTCGAGAACATGTTCGTTGGCAAGCCGCCGGGCAACTACGACCGCCTGCTGGACTACAGCCGTGCCGTCACTGGTGGGTTGTTCTTCGTGCCGACGGTGGACTTCCTCGAGCAAGCTGCGGGATGACCTACTACAGACGCGCTTGAAAACACGGCTCGGAGCGTGCAGTATTCGCCAAAATTACATGGTACATGCCGGTATGTAACGGCGGAGTGAGCAATGGCGCGTATAGGCATCGACAAGACAGCTGTTCAGCAAGCGCGGCAAGCGCTGCTGGCTCGGGGTGAACACCCCAGTATCGATGCGGTACGTATCGAACTGGGCAATACCGGGTCCAAGACCACCATTCACCGCTACCTGAAAGAGCTTGATCGTCAGTCGGGGCAAATGCTGGGCAACAGTGCGGCGCTGAGCGAACCGCTGGGGCGGATGGTCGAGCGCCTGGCCGCGCAACTGCAGGAGGAAGGACAGGCGCGCATCGACGCTGCCGAGGCCGCCGCAGAGGCTCGTTGTGCGGCGATGCAGGCCGAGCTGCAACTGGCCCAGCGCGACTTGGCCAGCGCGCTGCGCCAAGTCGAGACCTTGAGTGGGGCGCTGCGGGCCGAGTCAGAGCGCCTGGCCACCTGCCAGGCCAGCCTGCAAACCGAACAACTGCGCAGTGCCGGTCTGAGCCAGTCCCAAGGCGAATTGCAGGCACGCCTGGCCGACAAGGACGAGCAACTGCGCGCCAGCTTCGAACAGCGCCAGCAGGAGCAACGCCGGAACGAGACCCAGGTGCGACAGTTGCAGGGGCAATTGCAGACCTTGCAACAGGGGGCCATCGCTCGTCAGGACGAGGTGACCAGCCTGCACCGCGACAATGAGCGCCTGCTCGCCGAGCAGCGCCAGGCAATGGCCCAGAGTCGGTTGCTGGACGAGCAACTGCAGCAGCGTGATGCCCAGGTGCAAGGCTTGCGGGCGATACTGGCGCAGGCCCAGGGCGCCAATGACGAGATGCGCCGTCAGTTGGCGACGCGAACCCAGGGCGTTTCGGAATGATCGCAGGCTTCCTGCTGGCCTGAGACAGGGGATGCGCCGTTCGTTCAAGCGTCTGGTTCAGTTGCCGCGCAACACTGGGGCTCCATCCATGTTCGGAGCCTTCCATGCGCATCCTCTATGCCCCATGCTTTTTCCTCGGGTTCATCGGCACCGCCGTATGGCTGATCAACCTCGGCGCTGACATCCTCTGGCTGCTGCCCCTGCTCGGCGTTGCCATCCTGCTGTCATTCGCCTGCGAAGCGCTGTACCCCTACAAGCCCGCCTGGAGCGAAGCCGGCGGGGAGGGCGGACGCGATGGCCTGCACGCGCTGGTGAACGAAACGCTCAATGTCGCCAGTATCGCCGTCATTCCTCTGTTTGCCGGCTGGCTGCCGGCCAGCAGCCTGTGGCCCAGCCACTGGCCGGTATTGTGGCAATTGCTCCTGGCGCTGCCACTGGCCGACCTGGGCATCACCCTTGTGCACTACGCCAGCCACCGCAGCGCGTTACTCTGGCGCCTGCACGCGGTGCATCACAGCGTGACCCGGCTGTATGGTTTCAATGGTCTGATGAAGCATCCGCTGCACCAGTTGGCCGAGGCCCTGGGCGGTGTGGTGCCATTGTTGCTGCTGGGTTTGCCACAGGATGTCGCGGCGCTGCTGGCTTTCAGTATCTCGGTGCAGTTGCTGCTGCAGCACAGCAATGTCGACATGCGCATCGGTGGCCTGCGCCACCTGTTCGCCTGGGCGCCCGTGCACCGGCTGCACCACCTGAAGTACGGCAGGCTGGGCGACGTCAATTTCGCCCTGTTCTTCCCGCTGTGGGATCGCCTGCTGGGGACCTCGCTGCACCTGCCAGACTATGGGCTGGCCGATGACGACATGGGTATCGGCGATCGCCCGGACTACCCGCAAACCTACCTGGCACAGCTGTGGGAGCCGTTTCGACCGGCGGCCACGGCGCAGCCGCCAGCGCCGCTGCCACGCGGCCTGCGCCAGGCCCTAGATCAGCGCGTCTGAACGCAGGTGGCGCAGGGCGTCGCTGGCGCGAATACCGAACTGCTGACGCAGGCTGCGGGAGAGGTGCGCCGAGTCGGCAAAGCCCGCGGCCATGGCCGCCTCGGTCAGGGAGGCACCGGCCAGCGCCTGGCGCAGGGCTTGGCGCAGACGCTGCCACAGCACCAGGCGTCGTACCGACAGGCCGAGGCTGCCGCTGAACAGGCGCTCCAGTTGGCTGATCGACAGTGCGGCTTCCTGAGCCAGTGTCGTGGCTGGCAGACGCTGCTCGTCCAAAGCCCGGATCCGCGCAAGGGATCTTGCCACGCGCGGGTCCAATGGGCGGCGCGGCGCCTGACGCAACGCCTGGGCGAGACCGGGGATATCACGGGGCGCCTGTTGGCAGACGTCGAGCAAGGCTTCCAGGGTAAACGCCAGGGGCTCGGCAAACAGAGTGATGCAGGGCGCCTGACGCTCGGGGATGGCGTGGGGCTGCAGCGACTCGATGGCCAGCGAACGGCCGCAGCGCTTTTCGCCGGCGATCTCTACGCACAGCTCGCCCTCGAGGGACAGCAGCACCTGGTGGGCATAATGGGCGTGGACGCTGGTTCGGCCCGGCGTGCCGAGCAACAGGCAGTGGTCATCGGCCAGCCAGAGTCGACCTCGCCAAGCGCTGTGCTGTCGTTCGTTCATCCCAGGCTTCCTATCCGTATTGGTCCATAAACACTCATGCGAGTGGATATCGTTCAAAGGCCGATTATGCTTGAAGTGACTTGCCGCGATTCGGGGCCGATGCCTCGTCGTGCTTCGCGCAGCCTGCAATGCCGTTGGGCCTGGGTGCGTGCTTTGGGATCTGTTGGAGCACTCCGGTCTACCCCAACCAGACGGAGGCGACCCATGGCGGTCCTTGACAGCGCATCCACGGGCAGTAGCGCGCCCCAACGTGGCATCACCCGGGAGGAGCGCAAAGTCATCTTTGCCTCTTCCCTTGGTACCGTGTTCGAATGGTACGACTTCTACCTCTACGGATCACTGGCGGCGATCATCGCCAAGCACTTCTTCGCCGGGGTCAACGAAACCACCTCGTTCATCTTCGCCTTGCTCGCCTTCGCCGCCGGCTTTGCCGTGCGGCCGTTCGGCGCCATCGTGTTCGGCCGCCTGGGCGACATGATCGGGCGCAAGTACACCTTCCTCATCACCATCGTGATCATGGGCCTGTCCACCGCCGTGGTGGGGCTGTTGCCCAGCTACGCGACCATCGGCGTGGCCGCGCCGGTGATCCTCATCACCCTGCGCCTGTTGCAGGGGTTGGCGCTGGGCGGCGAGTACGGCGGCGCCGCCACCTATGTGGCGGAGCATGCACCCAAGGGCAAGCGCGGCTTCTTCACCGCGTGGATCCAGACCACCGCGACCCTCGGGCTGTTCCTGTCGCTGCTGGTGATCCTCGCCTGCCGCACTGCCATGGGCACCGAGGCGTTCGAGGCCTGGGGCTGGCGCATTCCGTTCCTGCTGTCGATCCTGCTGTTGGCGATTTCGGTGTACATCCGCCTGCAGCTCAACGAGTCGCCGGTGTTCATGAAGATGAAGGCCGAAGGTAAGGCATCGAAAGCGCCGCTGACCGAGTCGTTCGCTCGCTGGGACAACTTGAAGGTGGTGATCATGGCGTTGCTCGGCGGCACCGCCGGGCAGGCGGTGGTGTGGTACACCGGGCAGTTCTACGCGCTGTTCTTCCTGCTGCAGACGCTGAAGATCGACCCACAGACCGCCAACTTGCTGATTGCCGGCTCGCTGCTGATCGGCACGCCATTCTTCATTGTCTTCGGCAGTCTGTCCGACCGCATCGGGCGCAAGAAGATCATCATGGCCGGCTGCATCATCGCCGCGCTGACCTACTTCCCGATCTTCAAGGCGTTGACCGAGTACGGCAACCCGGACGTGTTCGTCGCCCAGGAGCAGAACCCGGTGGTGGTGGTGGCCGACCCCGGGCAGTGCGCGTTCCAGTTCGATCCGGTGGGCAAGGCCCGGTTCACCAGTTCCTGCGATATCGCCAAGAGCTTGCTGGCCAAGCGGGCGATCCCGTACGAGAACGAGAAGGCAGAGCCCGGCAGCGTGGCGCAGATCCGCATCGGTGAGCGGGTGATTCCGAGTTTCGAGGGCAGTAGCCTGGCCGCGGCGGACCTGAAAACCCAAAGCGATGCCTTCACCGCCACCCTGACGGCGGCCCTGAAGGAGGCCGGCTACCCCGAGAAGGCCGACCCGGCGAAGATCCACTACCCGATGGTGTTGCTGCTGCTGAGCATCCTGGTGATCTACGTGACCATGGTCTACGGCCCGATCGCCGCCTGGCTGGTGGAGCTGTTCCCGGCGCGGATCCGCTACACCTCCATGTCGCTGCCGTACCACATCGGCAACGGCTGGTTCGGCGGTTTCCTGCCGACGGTGGCTTTCGCCATGGTCGCGGCGACCGGGGATATCTACTACGGGCTTTGGTACCCGATCGTGATCGCGGTGATGAGCGCGGTGCTGGGGATCTTCTTCCTGCCGGAGACCAAGGATCGCGACATCAACCACACCTGACCGTCTGCTGGCCCGCTCCACGCATACGCGGGAGCGGGCTTGTCGGTCAGTCGAAGTATCCACGCAAGGTATACCGGTACCCGACATCCACCGCCGAGGTCTGCGGTTTGGCATACGCCTTCTTGAGCACGAACTCGAACGCCGGCTCGTACAGCCCGTCGCGCACCACGGCGCCCGCCAGCACTTCCACTGCGTACCAGCCGTTGTCCAGCTCGATGATCGGTCGCCCCGGCTCCTGGTAGCGTGCCAGCAGGTCGCCCAAGGCCTTGTTGGTGAAGTGCTGCAGGATGCGCCAGGTGAACAGCATCAGCGCACGGTTCTCGATCCGCAGCACATACCCTGCGCGCCGATGTTTGAGGCGACTGCCGGGCTCCAGCATTGCCGGCGTGCGCCCGTCGAGGGTGAACAGGATGCGGTAGGGCAGGTTGTCGATTCCGGCCAGGGGCAGGATCACCCCCTGCGCCACCGCCAGGTCGCCACTGTCGCCGCGGGTGAAGGCACGGGCGAGGTCGTCGGGCAGGTCGTGGTCTTCCTTGAACTGTTCGAGCAACTGGATATCGCCGAGCAGGAAATAGTCGACCAGGTCATTGAGCACTTCGCTGAATTCGTAGCGCATGGGTTGTCCTTGTTCTGGCTGCGCCGGGGTAGTTCAGCAATGTAGCAGTCCACGTGGAAAACCACGCGAGTATCAGGTACGGGCCTGCCGGCTAATGCCGCTGGGCGATCTGGATCAGGTTGCCGCAGGTGTCGTCGAACACGGCCACGGTGACCGGGCCCATGGCCGTGGGCGGCCGGGTGAACTGCACGCCGGCCTTGCACAGCCGTTCATACTCGGCCTGGATATCGCGCACGCCGAACGAGGTGGCGGGAATGCCGTCCTGCTTGAGCGCGGACTTGTAGATCTTTGCCGCGGGATGGGTGTCGGGTTCGAGCAGCAGCTCGACGCCGTTGGGGTCGTTGGGGGAGGTGAGTGTGAGCCAGCGGTGCTTGCCCATGGGGATGTCGTGCTTGGGTTCGAAACCCAGGACATGGTGGTAGAAGGCATGGGCCCTGGCCTGATCGTCGACGAGGATGCTGGTGACCACGATCTTCATGTGTATCCCTCTGAAGGGGCAGCATCGCGCTGCGGGTACCTGGGGATTATAGAAGGGCCGCCTGCACCGGGTGGATTGGTTCGCAGACTTTCAACCGCAGATCGCTGAGCCTTGTCGCCTGTCAGCACGTCACCAGGTCGAACAGCGAGCGCATTGCCCGTGTCGCCATGCGCCGCATCACCGGCGCCTGCAGGCGTTGCGCCGGCCCGCCGGCACCAAGCGCGGCAACCACCTGGCCGCGCAGGCGTAGGGGCAGGGCGAAGCAGTGCAGGTCCTCACGCGAGGCGGCCAGGTCCAGGGCAAACCCTTGGCTTGCGACCTGATGCAGTTCCCGCTCGAGCGTTTGCGGAACCGGTCGGGTACGCAGCAGTTGCCTGGCCAGTTGGGCGTCATGGGCCAGCAGCACCTTGCCGATCGCCGAGGTGGCCAGACCGTCGCGACGGGTGTCAGCGGGCAGTTGCAAGGCCTGCCCCCGGCCATCCAGTGCCGCCAGCGTGAGGTAGGCACGCGTGCCGCCGGGCACCGCCAGGAAGCAGTGCTCCCCACACAGGTCGGCAAACGCGCGCAGTGCTGGCGTGAAAGCCTGGCGCAGACGCTGCTCGGTCTCGCTCAGTGGCTGTGCCAGCTGGCGCAGGCGCAGACCGAGGGCGTAGTGACGCTGGTCGCGGGTGACGTAGCCCAACGACATCAGGGTATCCAACAGCCCATGGACCGTGCTCTTGCCCAGGCCACTGCGGTCGGCGAGGTCGTTCAGGCGCGCCCGGCCGCCTTCGGCGCGGATAAGTTCGAGCAGGTACATGGCCCGCTCCAGGGACTGGATCTGGCGACTGTTGGCGGACATAAGGCGATCCCGGTATGCGATGGCGGTCCATTGTGCCTGCAATCGCAGGGTGGCGCAGCCGCTGGAGTTCGGCAATGTCGAACCTTCTGGCTTTTCTGTGCCCGTTTCAACCGTTGACGGGTGCTGGGCCTACACTCGCCGGCACTTCAACCAGCCAGAGGAATCAGTACATGGATCTGCAACTGCAAGGTGCCCGGGTCGTGGTCAGCGGTGGCACGCGGGGTATCGGTCGAGCCATCGTCGAGTGCTTTCTCGCCGAAGGCGCCCAGGTGGCGTTCTGCGCGCGGGACGAGGCCGGGGTGCGCCAGGCCGAGGCCGAGCTTGGCGACTTGGCCTGCGGCAGGGCGGTGGACATCACCAATGCCGCGCAGGTCGACGGGTGGATCGCCGCGGCCGCCGAGCGCATGGGCGGCATCGATATCGTCGTGCCCAACGTCAGCGCCCTGGCCCACGGCAGCGAGGCCCCCATATGGCGCCAGGCCTTCGAAACCGACCTGCTGGGCACGGTCGGTATGGTGACGGCGGCGCTGCCCTGGCTCAAGGCCTCAGCGCAGGCGGCGGTGATCCTGATCTCCAGTGTGTCCGGGCGTGAACTGAGCAGTTTCGACGAGCCGTACGGTGTGCTCAAGGCCGCGCTGAATCACTATGGCAAGACACTTTCGGCGCGCCATGCCGGCGAGGGTATCCGGGTCAATTGCGTATCGCCCGGCAACGTGTATTTCGCCGATGGCGTCTGGGGGCGAATCGAGCGCGAGCAACCCGAGGCGTTTGCCCGCAGTCTGGCGGCCAACCCGCTTGGACGCATGGCACGGCCGGAGGAGGTCGCCCGGGCCGCGGTGTTCCTGGCCAGTCCGGCGGCAAGCTTCATCAGTGGCACTAACCTGCTGGTCGATGGCGGCCTGACCCGCGGCGTGCAGTTCTGACGACAGCCCGGGCTCGACTGGTAGACGTTGAGGCCACGGGCAGACAGACGGTACAAATCCATAATCCAAAAGTGATATCAGATGGCTTGCATGGCGCTTGGGCCGATCTATGCTCAGGACATCCCGTGGATACAGGAGCCCCGGCCCATGTTCGAATACCATCGCAAGTCCGATCTGGTCGAAATCCAGCGCGCCCGGCAAGCCCTGGCGGGCATGGAGGCGAAGCTGGCGGCGATCAGCCGTTCCATGGCGATGATCGAGTTCGCGCCGGATGGCACGATCCTCGAAGCGAACGAGCATTTCTGCAAGACCATGGGCTACAGCGCTGACGAGATCCGCGGCAAGCACCACCGGATCTTCTGTGACCCGACCTACGCCAAGAGTGCCGAGTACCAGCAACTCTGGCGTGAGCTGGGGCAGGGCAAAGCCATCAGCGGTACCTTCGAGCGCCTGGACAAGGCGGGCCGCGAAGTATGGCTGGAGGCGAGCTACATGCCGGTGATCGACGAGCGCCAGCAGGTCACCAGCGTGATCAAGGTGGCCTCCGACATCACCCGCCATGTGATCGAGGAGCATGAGAGCGAAAGCCTGCTCAAGGCTATCGGCCGCTCCATGGCGGTGATCGAGTTCACTCCGGCCGGGCGGGTGATCAAGGCCAATCAGAACTTCCTCGACACCATGGGCTATCGCCTCGAGGAAGTGGTCGGGCGCCATCATGGGTTGTTCTGCCTGCCCCATGAGCGCGAGTCGGCGCAGTATCGCGATTTCTGGGCCTCGCTCAACCGCGGCGAGTACCATTCGCACCGCTTCGAACGCGTCAACAAGCAGGGCCAGACCGTGTACCTGGAGGCGTCCTATAACCCGATCTTCGATAACAAGGGCCGGTTGTACAAGGTGGTGAAGTTCGCCAGCGATATCACCCGTCAGATCAGTACCCAGCAGACCGCCGCCGATGCTGCCCATGCCAGTTCGGTGCAGACCGACGCCTGCGCGCGCAAGGGCACCCAGGTGGTGCAGCAGGCGGTGGAGGTGATCGAGCAGATTTCCTCCGAGCTGAACGACGCCGCCCGTACCATCGACGCAGTGAGCAAGCAGTCCGAGGTGATCGGGCAGATCGTCCTGACCATTCGCGGCATCGCCGACCAGACCAACCTGCTGGCGCTCAACGCCGCCATCGAGGCGGCCCGGGCCGGCGAGCATGGCCGTGGCTTCGCCGTGGTCGCCGACGAAGTACGCAACCTGGCGGCGCGCACCAGCAAGGCGACCCTGGAGATCGTCGAGGTAGTGCGGCAGAATCACGACCTGTCACTGACTGCGGTGGCCAGCATGCAGTCGAGCCTGACCCGCACGGGGTTGGGCGTGGAGCTGGCCAACGAGGCCGGCACGGTGATCATGGAGATCCAGCAGGGATCACGGCACGTGGTGGACGCCATCAGCCAGATCAGTTCGACCCTTCAATTGCACTGAGGCTCTGGCGAAGTTCCAGCTCCAGGCCTTGCAGGCTCGCCCGCAACCGGGCGAGTAAGCGATCCACGGGCAGGCCCAGGGCGATAGCCTCCTCCAAGGCTTCGCAGTCCTGCCTGACACCTCTGACCTTGAGCATTTTCGCGCCACCTTTGACCCGATGGACAACGGGCACCAGGGCCTCGGGTGATGGATCTGCGCCGAGCGCATGCAGTGCCTGCAGGTCCTCGGCACTGCTTTGCGCCAGTTGTTCCAGCAGACGCCGGGTCAACTGACTGTCGTCCTGGGTGAGGTGGCGCAGTTCGGCCAGGTCGAAGCCACTGGGCCGTGGCATCGTGTCGACCTGATCGGGCAGGGTGGTCGCCAGTGGCAGGCATGCCCTGAGCGCCTGCAGGCCGATCGGTTTGAACAGGCATTCGTCCATGCCGCTGTCCAGGCAACGTTGACGCTCTTCGGCCTGGGCGTTGGCGGTGACGCCGATGATGCGACAGGCCGGTGATCGAGCCTCGCGTTCCTCGGCACGGATGCTGCGGGCCAGCGTGTGGCCGTCCATGACCGGCATGCTGCAATCGGTGATTACCACATCGAAACGGCCGACTTGCCAGAGTGCCAGCGCCGTCTTGCCGTGATCGGCGAGGGTCACCTGGTGGCCCAGCGAACGCAGTTGCTTGTCGAGCAGCAGCAGGTTGGCCGGATAATCGTCGACCACCAGGACTCGCAGGGGGCCGCTGCCGGTTTCGATCGAGGCGTGGTCGAGCGACTCCCGGGTGGCGGGTTCGGCAGCGGGCAGGATGAGATGGACATCGACCTGAGTCCCCAGGCCTTCGATGCTGTGCAAGCGCAGCTCGCCGCCCATGAGCTCGCACAGCTCGCGGCTGATCACCAGCCCCAGCCCTGCGCCTTGGCGCGCCTGGCGGCCATCAACCTGGGAGAAGGTGGTGAACAGCCGTGCCTGGTCGCTGGAACTGATGCCTACACCGCTGTCCTTGATCTGTAGCATGACCTGCTGCAGGTCGCCACCGAACGGGGTCACTGCCAATGACACGTCGACCTGGCCCTGGTCGGTGAACTTTATCGCATTGCTCAACAGGTTCGACAGCACTTGCTTGAGGCGCAACGGGTCGACAAGTACCCAGGCGGCTGCATCGGGCAGTACAGCACGCAGAGCGAGCCCCTTGAAGTGGGCATTGCCCTCGAAGACCCTCAGGGTAGTGCGCACTACTTCGACCAGGTCGGTGGCCACTGGCTGCAAGGTCATGTGGCCGGACTCGATGCGTGAGATGTCGAGCACATCGCCGATCAGATCGAGCAGGCCGATTGCTGAATCGTGGGCCGCCTCCAGCGCTTGGCTGTCACTGTGGCCGTGGCGGCTGTCCTCCAGAGCCATTTCGAGCAACCCGATAACGGCGTTCATCGGTGTGCGGATCTCGTGGCTCATGACTGCCAGGAAGGTGCTTTTTGCCCGGCTGGCCTGCTCGGCGTCGTCCTTGGCCTGACGCAGCTGTTCGAGCAGCCCGCGGCTGAGCGTAAGCTGTTCTTGCAGGGCACGCTGGGCCTCGCTGCGTTGCTGGATCAGTTTACGCAGGTAGCTGTTCCAGAACACCACGCCGGCCAGCAGCAGCGTGGCCAGCACCAGGACCTGCAGCGCCAGCGTGCGGTAGTTGCGCCAGGGGGTGTCACTGGCCACTGCGTTGGTGCGCCAGCGATTGACCAGTTGCTCCAGCTCATCAGGTGGGATGCTCAGCAAGGCCTTGTCGAGGATCGCCTGCAGTTGTGGCAGCGCGGGGCTGACGGCGAAGGTCGCCAGGGCGGGTTCATCGCCCAGTAACCCGGCGATTCTGAGGCGGCCACTGAAGGCCTGGTTGATGAAGTAGGCGGCATTGACGTGCGAGTTGATGGCGACGTCGGCATCGCCATTGGCCACCGCTTCCATGAGCTGCAAGGGATTTTCGACCTCCACGGTACGCAGGTCGACGACCTGGCGTTCCAGGTCGTCGAGCAATGGCGAGCCGCGCAGCAGTGCCACGCGCAACCCCTGCAGCGGCTGCTTGGCGTCCAGTGGCGGTGCATTCTGGCGAGTGACCAGCACCCGCGGGCTGATCATGTAGGGGCGTGTGTAGCGCAGGCGTTGGGCACGATGCACGCCGTAGCCGATAGCACCGATCATGTCGACCTTGCCTTGGGCGACTTGCTCGACCATGTCCTCGAACGACTCCGACTCGACGATCTGGAAGTGCAGGCCGGTGCGCAGGCCGATGCGCTCCAGCAAATCCAGGGCGACACCCCGTGGTTGCTGCTGGGCGTCGGTAAAACTCAGGGGGGCGAGGGTGGTGTTGATCATCACCTTGATCTGCCGGTGCCGGGCGATCCACTCGCGTTCTTCATGGGTCAGGGCGTCGAGGCGGCGGTCGAGCAGGAAGCTGGTGCTGCCGCCCGTCCAGCGCCGCAGGATGTTCAGCCGTTCGCTGTCGGAGATGCGGCCGAGGGCGAGATCGACCAGTTGCAGCAAGCGCGGGTTGTCTCGGGACAGGGCGAAAGCGAAGGTGCTGGCCGGCATCTGGACGAAATGATCGACCTTGACCCGTTCCTGGAAGCCTTTGGCGATCACGTAGTCGGCGCTGATGGCATCCCCCAGGTAGACATCGGCTTGCCCCAGCGCCACTGCGGTCACACCGGCGAGTGTGGAGCGGTAGAGGCTCAGCTGAGCGTGGGGGTAGAGTTGCTGCACTGTGCGAATGGGCAGGTAATGGTCGACCATGGCCAGGCGCAGGCCTTCCAGTTTGTCCTCTACGCGCAGGCTTCGGTTCTGTCGGGACACGATAACTGGCAGGTCGTCGGCATAGGGCAAACTCAGCGTAAGGTCAGCATCGTTGGCCTCGAAGGCATTGGAGCTTCCCAGCAGATCGATCTCGCCGGCACGCAAGGCATCGAGCGCCTGGGCGCGGCTGGCATAGCGTCGCACCTCGATTGGGATGCCGAGCTGTTCGCCGATCAGGCCGGCATAGTCAGCGCTGAGGCCTTCGTAGTCGGCCTGGCTGATGTTGATGTCGAAGGGCGGATAATCCGGGCGCGAGCTGCCCAGCACCAGGCGCTTGCGTTGGTTCAGCCACTGTCGGTCGCTGGCGGCCACCGCCAGCGGCGGCGCCGCGCTCAGAGCTCGGGCGAGCAGGTGGCGGGGCTCGCTGTGCACCTCGCTCAGTGCGGATGGCGACAGCAATGCGACCAGCAGCAGGCACAGTGATGCCCCTTTGCTCATGGTTCAGGCCACGTAGTTGCGTTTGGCGAGGTCCACCATTTCCACCAGCGACTCGACCTTGAGTTTCTCCATGATCCGGCCACGGTAGGTGCTGATGGTCTTGGCGCTGAGGTTCATCTGCTCGCCGATCAGTTTGTTGCTCTGGCCGGCACTGAGTCGGCGCAGCACTTCCATTTCCCGGTTGGACAGCAGCGCCAGGCGCTCGGTCTCGCTTTCCAGGGTGTTGCTGTTGACCGCCATCTGCGGGAAGGTCGAATAGCCCTTGACCAAGGCCTTGAGTGCGAAGACCAGGGCATCGAGGTCTTCGTCCTTGTTGACGAAAGCCGAGATGCCGGCGTCCATACAGCGACGCACATAGAGGTCGGCTGGCTGACCGGTCAGGGCCATGATCCGTGGCGGTGGGTCGATCAGCTTGAGGCGCTTGATCACCTCCATGCCGTCGAGGTCCGGTAGGCCGATGTCGAGGATGACCACATCCGCCTTGGTCTGTTCGGCCAGGCGGGCAGCTTCCTTGCCTTTGCCGGTTTCCCCCACGACGGTGAAGCGTTCACGTTCGAGCAGCATGCGTACGGCGAGTCGAACAATGTGATGGTCATCGACCAACAGCACGGATGTCATTCAGGTAACTCCTGTCAAAGTGCAGCGAGCTTCCAGCCATCTATAGGCGCTGGACAGCAGGCTTGCTGGGCAGCGCGCACCTTACGGATATTCAGGAGCCTTGGTAATAGGCGAGTATAGGTGTGTTGAAAAACCTACACCAACCTGTAGAAAAGTCCTACAAGCGAGGTTCAGGCGCAGGGCGCGTGCGGCTTGTGCACACGCTGTGTCGCGGCGGGGTTGTTGTCCAGCGCCTTGCCGACACGGGTCGGGCGGGCCACCAGCTGGCCGCCGCAGTTCGGGCAGTGGTGGTGGAAGTGCCGGTCGTTGCAGGCTCGGCAGAAGGTGCATTCGAACGAGCAGATCAGCGCATCCGGGCTTTCGGCGGGCAGGTCGGTGTCGCAGCATTCGCAGTTGGGGCGCAGTTCGAGCATGGGCTTGATTTCCGTCCAGTTGGAAAAGCCAGTGTGCTACGTCACGCCCCGGTCGGCAATCGCTTCACGAGCCGGGGCGGTAGAGATGGGCGCGGCCGGCGCGATACAGGGCCGAGTCGGCGAACGGCGCATCGCCCAGCACATGGCCGACCAGGATCAGCGCTGTGCGCCGGAAGCCTTTTGCGGTCACGCGCTCGCTGATATCCGCCAGGGTGCCCTTTACCCAGTCCTGGTCCGGCCAGGTGGCGCGATGGACCACTGCGATCGGGCAGTCGGCGCCATAATGCGGGAGCAGGTCCTCGATGATGCGGGACAGGTGGCGCACGCCCAGGTGGATGGCCAGGGTACTACCGTGGCGGGCCAGGTCCGCCAGTTGCTCACCGGCCGGCATCGGTGAACTGTCGCCATAACGGGTGAGGATCACGGTCTGCGCCACATCGGGCAAGGTCAGCTCACAGCCGAGCAGCGCGGCACTGGCAGCCGTGGCAGTGACGCCGGGGACGATCTGGTAGTCGATGCCCAGTTCACGCAAGTGGCGAATCTGCTCGCCGATGGCGCCGTACAGGCTGGGGTCGCCGCTGTGCACGCGCGCCACGTCCTCGCCGTTGGCGTGAGCCTGGCGCATCGCCTCGACGATCTGCTCCAGGTGCAGTTCGGCGCTGTTGATTACCGTGTGCGCCTGGTGACCTTCCAGCACGGCGGCGGGGACCAGGGAGCCGGCATAGACGATCACCGGGCACTGGCGGATCAGGCGCTGGCCCTTGACCGTGATCAGCTCGGGATCGCCGGGGCCGGCGCCGATGAAATAGACCGTCATGGGGGTTCCTTGTATAGAAGAGTGGCGGACTATCCGCCGATGGCCAGGGCCAGGGTAGCGCTGCCGAGGACCTGCCTCGGCACGTGCAGGCGGCCATGGTCGCCGGCCAGGGCCAGTGCGGCGCTTTCGGCGACGCCCCAGCAGCCGGTCTGCGCGTACGCCGTGGGTGAACGCTGGCTGAGCTGCGGTTCGAAGACCAGCAGGTGCGCGGCGTCGAAACAGATGTACGGCAGCCCCAGGCGTTCGGCCAGTGCCAGCAGGCCGGGCTCGCGGGCCTTGGGCTCGATGCTGGCAATGGCGCGCAGGGCCGAGAGGGGCAGGGCGTTGCGGGTGAAGGTCTGGCGCAGCAGCACTGCCAGCGTCTCCACCGGGCAGCCACGGCGACAGCCAAAGCCGGCGTACAACGCCGGCTGGGCAGGCAGGTCGCGCATCAGGCCTGGCTGGAGCGACGGTACAGCCAGGCGCTGAGCAGGCCCAGGGCCAGCCAGAACGCGGCGTTGGTCAGCCACGAGGCGATCTTGAACTGGGTCTCGAGGGCTTGCGGCGCAAGGCTTTCATGCACGGCCGGCTGTGGCGCGCCGATCAGGTGCGGGATCACCAGCAGGGCGACACCCAGCGCCTTGAACAGCCAGTGCCGGGCGAACACCAGCAATGCCAGGCCGGCGGCGGTGGCCGCAGCGGTGCCGATCCACCAGTTCTGGCGCTGGCCAAGGTCGGCGGCGGCGGTGCCGGGCAGCTCCGGGGGCAGGCCCAGGGTCGGCGCCAGGCAGAACACGGCGAAGCCGGCCAGGCCCCACAGCGCGCCGGTGGCCACGCGGTTCGGTTCACGCAGGCTGTAGAGGGCGACCAGGATCAGGGCGAAACCGACGGCGACCACCAGGTTGCCACCGGTGGTGGACAGCACGCGCTGCCAGCCGTCTTCCGGCGACCAGGCTTCGGCGCTGTGCTCATGCTCGTGGGGCGCGGCGGCGTCGCCGTGCTCATGGTGTTCGGCGACCGGGGCGGCGGACTCGTAGGTTTCCGCCTGGAGAATCAGTGGGGCGACCCAGAAGCTCTGCAGCAGGGTCAGCAACAGGGCCGCGAGCAGGCCGCTGAAACCCGCGGTACGGGCGAGACGCGTAATCATGCGGGTTTACTCAGTGGCAGGGGAAGGCGGCGCTGTGGCGGGTATCGTGGGCGGCGTTGTGCACTGCCTCGATGTGCGAGAAACCGGCGAAGTACACCAGGCACAGGCCCAGCAGGCTGGCGCCGACCGCGATGATCAGTCGCTGGCTGAGGCTGACGGGGGTGGCGATACTGTGTTTGGCGCTGGTGATGGGCATGACGCGTTCCTCTGCTGCTTTTGTTGTGGCAACGGGCATGCGCGACGACCCCGGGCACGATTGGCCCAGGTGATACGACGACGCCCGCCCACCGCGGGGTGTACTGTGAGCACGTGTCAGGCCGGTCTCCGGGCTGGCGAGGTGGAGCAGGACTCCGTGGCGCGTCACCTTCCCATGCCTTGCTGTTGGCACAGTGGTCCGGACGCTTCTCTCGCTTACCGTTGCGGGGGCAGCACCGGCCTTGTCGGCTCCTGGAGTGGACACGCGACGCACCGGTTTCCCGTTTCACCCCCGTCGGGGGCACCTGAACGCAATGCGCTAGCAAATCACGGGGCCGGGCCCGCGTCAATCGCCGTGGCGGTTGACCGCCAGGCAGGCACTGCGTAGCCTTGCCGCTGCGAGGTTCTCGGGCGTTGGCCCGAGCTAAGACGGGAACGCGGTACAAGCCGCGGCTGCCCCCGCAACTGTAAGCACTGAAGGGTTCGGCACAGCCACTGCGCAGGCGCGCGGGAAGGCGCCGGCCCACCGGCCGGCGAGCCGCAGCGGTGCGAGCCAGGAGACCTGCCTCGTGACGTTTTCGACTTTCAACCGGGCGGGGTGATCCGGTGGCGAACGCGCCAGGCCGGCAGGGCCGTGGCTGTCGTCCTGCATGCCCGCGCCATTGCTGCCAAGGGCATCGCGACATGAAAACACTGGCCAAGCTTCCCGTCACCATCGTTACCGGCTTCCTCGGCTCGGGCAAGACCACCTTGCTGCGCCATATGCTCGACAACGCCCAGGGCCGCCGCATCGCGGTGATCGTCAATGAGTTCGGCGAGCTGGGCATCGACGGCGAGATCCTCAAGCAGTGCAGCATCGGCTGCACCGAGGAAGAGGCCAACGGCCGCGTCTATGAGCTGGCCAACGGTTGCCTGTGCTGCACCGTGCAGGAAGAGTTCTTCCCGGTGATGCGCGAGCTGGTGGCCCGTCGCGGCGACCTCGACCACATCCTTATCGAGACCAGCGGCCTGGCCTTGCCCAAACCGCTGGTACAGGCCTTCCAATGGCCGGAAATCCGCAACGCCTGCACCGTCGACGCGGTGATCACCGTGGTCGACAGCCCGGCCGTGGCTGCCGGCACCTTTGCCGCCTACCCGGAGCAGGTCGATGCCCAGCGCAAGCTCGACCCCAATCTCGACCATGAGTCGCCGCTGCATGAATTGTTCGCCGACCAGCTGGCCAGCGCCGACCTGGTGGTGCTGAACAAGGCCGATCTGATCGACACCGAGGGCCTGGCCAAGGTCCGTGCCGAAGTGGCCGAGGAGCTGCCGCCGGCGGTCAAGGTGATCGAGGCCAGCAGTGGTCGCCTGCCGCTGGAAGTGCTGCTGGGCGTGGGCGCCGAGTCCGAGGCGCATATCGATGGTCGCCGTACCCATCACGACTCGCATCACGACGGCGATGACCATGACGACCATGACCACGACGCCTTCGACTCGATCTCCATCGATCTGCCCGAGGCCGACGAGAGCCTGCTGCTCGACGCCCTGACCCAGTTGGTCACCGAGTTCGGCATCCTGCGCGCCAAGGGTTTCGCCGCGATTCCAGGCAAGCCGATGCGCCTGCTGATCCAGGGTGTGGGCACCCGCTTCGACAAGCATTTCGACCGCGCCTGGCGCAGCGATGAACCACGCATCACTCGCCTGGTGCTGATTGGCCAGGCGCTGGACGCCGCACAGCTGGAAGCGCGCCTGCGCCAGGCCCTGGGCGCCTGATCCATGCACCTGCTGCGGACCCAACCCGGCGGCTTCGTGCCGGACGACAGCATCGCCGACCTCGGCCAGACCCCCGCCGACCTGGTGATCCTCTGCAGCGGTGATTCACACCTGGCGCTGCTCGCCGAAACCGCCGAGCAGCTGCCGGCGCACTTCCCCAGCGTGCGCCTGGCCAACCCGATGCAGGTGCAGAACCATGCCTCGGTCGACCTGTATGTCGACCAGGTGCTGCGCCATGCCAAGGTGATCCTGGTGTCGCTGCATGGCGGCGTCGGCTACTGGCGCTATGGTGTCGAGCAACTGGTCGAACTGGCGGGGCGTGGGGTCGAGCTGATCCTGGTGCCCGGCGACGACCGCCCCGATCCTGAGCTTACCGACCTGGGCACGGTCCGCGGCGAACAGGCCGAGCGCCTCTGGCACTTCCTGCGCCAGGGCGGCAAGACCAACGCCGTTAACCTGTTCAACTGCCTGGCCAGCCAATGGCTGGGTTGTGATTACCCGTGGGATGAGCCGCAGCCCTTGCCGCGCACGGCGGTCTATCACCCGGCCAAGGCCACGGCGCGCCTGGAGGACTGGTACGCCCAGTGGAATCCGGAACATCCGGTGGCGCCGTTGCTGTTCTACCGTTCGCACCTGCAGGCGGCCAACACGGCGTTCATCGATGTGTTCTGCCAGCGCCTGCAGGCCTGCGGGCTGAATCCATTGCCCATTGCCGTGGCCAGCCTGAAGGAACGCGCCTGCCTGGACCAGGTCGAGGCCTGGCTCGACGAGGTGCAGGCCGAGGTGGTGATCAACACCACAGGCTTCGCCCTGTCCAGTCCCGAGCAACCCAACCTGCGTCCGCTGCGCCGCGATGTGCCGGTGCTGCAGGCGATCTGCGCCCAGGACAACCAGCCTGGCTGGGAGCAGAGCGAGCAGGGCCTGGGAGCCCGCGACCTGGCGATGCACATCGCCTTGCCGGAACTGGACGGGCGTATCATCACCCGGCCGGTGAGTTTCAAGGACCTGGCCTGGCGCAGCGAGCGCAGCCAGTCCGATGTGGTCTGCTACCGGGCCCATCCCGAACGCATGGACTTCGTCGCCGAACTGGCACGGCGCTGGGTGACCCTGGCGCGCCTGGACAACCAGGAAAAGCGCGTGGCCCTGGTGCTGGCCAACTACCCGACCCGCGACGGGCGCATCGGCAATGGCGTCGGCCTGGACACGCCGGGCGCGGCGCTCAATATCCTCGAGGCCCTGCAGGCGCAGGGTTATCCGGTGGCCGGCCTGCCTGACAGCGGCACTGAGCTGATTCACCAGTTGCTCGGCGGGGTCACCAACGACCTCGACCATCTCGACCAGCGCCCCTGCGCCCAGAGCCTGGCCCTGGCCGACTACCAGCGCGCCTTTGCCGCCTTGCCCGAGGCCAACCAGCGCGCCGTGCTGGAGCGCTGGGGGCCGCCCGAGCAGGACCCGATGTTCCGCAGTGGGCGCATGATGGTCGCCGGCCTGCGCTACGGCCTGACCTTCGTCGGCATCCAGCCGGCGCGGGGCTACCAGGTGGACCACAGCGCCGTATACCACGACCCGGACCTGGTGCCGCCCCACGGCTACCTGGCGTTCCACTTCTGGCTGCGCAACGGCTATGCCGCCGACGCGGTGATCCATGTGGGCAAGCATGGCAACCTGGAGTGGCTGCCGGGCAAGGGCGTGGGCCTGTCCGCCGAGTGCTGGCCGGATGCCTTGCTCGGCCCGTTGCCCAACATCTACCCGTTCATCGTCAACGACCCGGGCGAGGGCGCCCAGGCCAAGCGCCGCACCCAGGCGGTCATCATCGACCACCTGATGCCGCCGTTGACCCGTGCCGAGACCTATGGCCCGCTGCGCCACCTGGAGCAACTGGCCGATGAATACTACGAGGCGCAGTTGCTCGACCCACGCCGTGCCCGCGAGCTGCAACGTGACATCCTCGAACTGGTCAAGACCCACCATATCGACCGCGAACTGCAGCTCGAAGGCCAGATGGAGGACGCGGCGGTCTGGCTGCCGCGGCTTGACACCTACCTGTGCGACCTGAAGGAATCGCAGATCCGCGACGGCCTGCACGTGTTCGGCCAGTCGCCGCAGGGGCGTTTGCGCAGCGATACGCTGCTGGCGTTGCTGCGGGTGGCGCGAGGCGATGGCAGGGGCGGTAACGCCAGCCTGATCCGTGAGCTGGCCAAGGCGTTGGCGCTGGGCTTCGATCCGCTGGATTGCGATCTGGGGCAGGCCTGGGAAGGGCCGCGCCCGGACCTGCTGGCGCAACTCGACGCCAGCCTCTGGCGAACCTGTGGCGATACTCGCGAGCGCCTGGAGTTGTTGGCGTTGTCATTGATCGAGCAGGCCCTGATGGGCGCCGTGGCGCTGCCGGACGAGGCGCAGTGGGAGGCGGTGCGCGCGGTGCTGCGCACGCTCGTCGAGCAGGTCGCGCCCGACCTCGATGCCTGCGGCGGCGCCGAGATCGATGGCCTGCTGGCGGCCCTGGCCGGGCGTTTCGTCCCGGCCGGGCCCAGCGGCGCGCCCAGCCGCGGCCGCCTGGACGTGCTGCCCACCGGGCGCAACTTCTATACCGTCGATGTGCGCAACCTGCCCACCGCCACGGCCTGGCGCCTGGGGTTCGCCTCGGCCAACCTGATCCTCGAGCGCCACCTGCAGGATCACGGCGATCACCTGCGCCAGCTGGGCCTGTCGGTGTGGGGCACGGCGACCATGCGCACCGGCGGCGACGATATCGCCCAGGCCATGGCGCTGATGGGCGTACGCCCGGTGTGGGCCACCGGCAGCCAACGGGTCGATGACTTCGAAATCCTGCCGCTGAGCCTGCTCGACCGGCCGCGGGTGGACGTGACGCTGCGGGTGTCGGGCTTTTTCCGCGATGCCTTCGGCAACCTGATCCGCCTGTTCGACGCCGCCGTGCAGGCGGTGGCGGCGCTGGACGAACCGGACGACCTGAATCCTCTGGCCGCGCGGGTGCGCGCCGAGCGCCAAGCGCT
The DNA here is from genome assembly GCF_054060555.1 of Pseudomonas sp. TE6283. NCBI lineage: Bacteria > Pseudomonadati > Pseudomonadota > Gammaproteobacteria > Pseudomonadales > Pseudomonadaceae > Pseudomonas > Pseudomonas sp. TE6283. Next base: position 165,328 of record NZ_JBSSDH010000007.1, on the reverse strand, counting down.
GCTCGGGGCCGGAGTCGAGGCCGAGCAGGCGGCGCGACAGGCCGGTTGGCGGGTGTTTGGTGCCAAGCCTGGCGCCTACGGGGCGGGTGTGCAGAGCGCTATCGATGGTCGCCTGTGGCACAGCCGCGACGATCTGGCCGAGGTCTACCTCAATCATGGTGGCTACGCCTACGGCGTCGCTGACGAAGGCACCCCGGCCCGCGCCGCGTTCGTCCAGCGCCTGGCCCAGGTCCAGGCGGTGCTGCAGAACCAGGACAACCACGAGCACGACCTGCTTGACTCCAATGATTATTACCAGTTCCAGGGTGGCATGCTGGCGGCTGCCGAAACCCTGGCCGGCACCTCGCGGGCCAGCTACCACGGCGACCACAGCCAGGCCGACCGGCCCCAGGTGCGTACCCTCAAGGAAGAACTCAACCGGGTGATCCGTGCCCGGGCGCTCAACCCCAAGTGGATCGACGGTGCCAAGCGTCATGGCTATAAAGGCGCGTTCGAGCTGGCGGCCACGGTCGACAACCTGTTCGCCTTCGACGCCACCACCCACCTGATCGACGATCATCATTACCAAGGGCTGGCCGATGCCTATGTGCTCGACCCGGCCACCCGCGATTTCATGCGCGAGCACAACCCCGAAGCCCTGCGCGACCTCACCGAACGCCTGCTGGAAGCCCAGCAGCGCGGGTTGTGGCAGGCGCCGGGCGACTATCGTGAAAGCCTCGAGCAGCAGTTGCTCGCCGGCGAGGAAGACAGCTGAACATGAGCGATCCCGTGCAATTTCCCCTGGCCGCCGTGGTTGGCGCCGACGACCTCAAGCTGGCCCTGTGCCTGACCGCCATCGACCCGAAGATCGGCGGCGTGCTGATCGAAGGCCCGCGTGGCATGGCCAAGAGCACCCTGGCCCGGGGCTTGGCCGATCTGCTAGGCGACGGTCCGTTCGTGACCCTGCCGCTGGGGGCCACCGAGGAGCGCCTGGTTGGCACCCTCGACCTGGATGCCGCCCTCGGCCAGGGCCAGGCACGGTTCTCGCCGGGCGTGCTGGCCCATGCTGACGGTGGGGTGTTGTACGTCGATGAAGTCAACCTGTTGCCCGATCCCCTGGTGGACCTGCTGCTGGATGTGGCCGCCAGCGGCACCAACCGCATCGAGCGCGACGGCATTTCCCATCGGCATGCCGCCCGCTTCGTGCTGATCGGCACCATGAACCCGGAGGAGGGCGAGCTGCGTCCGCAGTTGCTCGACCGTTTTGGCCTCAACGTGGCCCTGGAAGGTTTGCCAGCGCCGCAGGCGCGTCAGCAGATCATTCGGCGCCGGCTGGCCTTCGACAGCGATCCGCAGGCGTTCTGCGAACAGTGGGCCGCGCAGCAGGCGGCGTTGCGCGAGCGCTGTCGGTCGGCGCGTGAGCGCTTGGCATCGATCGCCCTGGACGACCAGGCCCTGGCCTGGATTACCGAACGCTGCTTCGCCGCTGGCGTGGACGGCCTGCGCGCCGACCTGGTCTGGTTGCGCGCAGCGCGGGCCCATGCCGCCTGGCGGGGGAGCTCGGTGATCGAGGAGGTGGATGTGCAGGCGGTTGCCGAGTTTGCCCTGCGTCATCGGCGCCGCACCGAGGCGCCGCCACCCCAGGCCACTTCGGCTGGCGGGCAGGCGAGTGCGCAGGAGGCGCCGGGCGGTCAGGGCGACTGGGGGGCATTGCCTGCCCAGCCGGTAGCCACGGGGGCTCGGCGCGAGGTGCCGAACTGGGCAAAAAAGCCCTGAGCATCCGCTCGCGCCATGATCGGGTGGCGGATGCCAGGCCTCGCGTCGGCCATTTGACGGGGGCTTCCCGGGGCCGCCCGCGCACCAGCGATAGCGGGCGTATCGCCTGGTTGGCGACTTTGCTCAAGGGCCGGCCACGCCAGCGCCGCGACCTGTGTTGGCAGCAGCGCCAAGCCCAGGCGCCGGAATTGTGGCTGGTGATCGTCGATGCCTCGGCGTCGACCCGGCGCAATCAGGCACTGGCCCAGGCCAAGGGGCTGCTGGCCGGGTTGTTCGATGAGGCCTACCGTCAGCGTGCACGGCTGGCCTTGCTGACAGCCAGTGGCAACCGACCGCAATGGCAACGCCATGGTCTGAAAGCCTCGGCGGCGTTACAGCCGTGGTTGCAGGCGCTGGGGGCGGGCGGTGGTACACCGTTGCCGGCGGCACTGGAGGAGGCACGTCAGTGGTTGTTGGCCCGGCGCAAGCGCCTTCCCCATGAAACCCAGCGCTGCCTGGTGTTGACCGATGGCCGCCTGCAACAGGGTGCGGCGTTGCAACCGCTACCTTGCAGCACATTGCTGGTGGATATGGAAACAGCGGCGGTGCGCATTGGCCGGGCACGCCAACTTGCCGAACAACTGCAGGCCGACTATCGGCATATCGAGCAGTTCGCGGTGATCAAATAAGGATGTAACTGCGACAGGATGTCGCAATTGACCAAGTTATCCCCGAATGTGGGGAAACTTGCACAAGTGCGTGGTGGCCACGCACTTGCAGTACCATGATCTTTTACTTCGGCATCGACCAGGGTTGCAGGTCGTAACCTTTGCCGGACAGTTCGGCGCGCACTTCCTCGATCAGGCTGGCCCATTGCGCGGGGTCGGAATAGACGCGCGAGGACACTTGCTTGCTGCCGATACGGGTGCTGGTCCGGTCGATCACTGCCAGGCTCAGTTCACCAGTACCGTTAGGGGCATCCCAGGCTACGCACTGGAAGGGTTCGAAGGCGTGGTCGGCGATCAGCAGTGCTTCGTTGACACGGAGCGGGGCGTTCATGGTTCGGTCTCTCTCATGGTCCCAAACAGCGAAATAAAGTGCCGCGGTGTTATTCCACAAAAGTGTACAGCGCGGGGTTATTCGTACTGATGCTCCAGGTCAGGGTTCAAGTCACATGACCGTTGAATTTTTTTTATATCGGCGATGTTTCCCTACCTGTCCATCGCGCCTAAGACGGTAATCGAGTTGGAAAATTCCCGGCCCGGCATGCGGAGTTCTTACCGGGCTGACCAACGGTAGTGGGGAGCGTCAAGTTCATTGCTACTGTTAATTCGGGCGTCGCAACTGACTGTTTATAGTTAAAAAACCAAAATCTGGCGCCAAGGAAAGGTCATGCCCGATACCGCATCCCTGCGCCGCTTGCTGATCGTCGACCCCTGCGATGATTGCCACCGCCTCTTGCCGGGCCTGCGCAGCGTCGGCTGGGATGTGCGAAGTTGCACGCTCGAGGCTGCGATGGAGCAGCCCTGCGATGTGGGCCTGGTACGACTGCAAGCCTCGCACCTGCTGCACCCCGAGGCGGTCAAGGACCTGATCAAGCGCAGCAACACCGAATGGATCGCCGTGCTCAGCGCCGAAGAATTGCGCCTGCAGAATGTCGGCGATTTCGTCTGCGAGTGGTTTTTCGATTTCCACACCCTGCCGTTCGACGTCTCGCGAGTGCAGGTTACCCTGGGCCGCGCCTTCGGCATGGCGCGGCTGCGCGGCAAGGGCACGGTGCGGGTGGACGAGCCCGAACACGAACTGCTTGGAGAGAGCCGGCCGATCCGTGAGCTGCGCAAGTTGCTGGGCAAGCTGGCGCCGACCGAGTCGCCGGTGTTGATCCGGGGCGAAAGCGGCACGGGTAAGGAATTGGTGGCGCGTACCTTGCATCGGCAATCGCAACGGCGCGACAAACCGTTCATCGCCATCAACTGCGGGGCCATCCCCGAGCACCTGATCCAGTCCGAGTTGTTCGGCCATGAAAAAGGCGCGTTCACCGGGGCGCACCAGCGCAAGGTGGGACGTATCGAGGCGGCCAATGGTGGCACCCTGTTCCTTGATGAGATCGGTGACCTGCCGTTGGAGCTGCAGGCCAATCTCCTACGATTTCTGCAGGAGAAGCACATCGAGCGGGTAGGGGGCAATCAGCCCATCGCGGTGGACGTCAGGGTATTGGCGGCGACGCACGTGGATTTGGAGAAGGCCATTGCGCTGGCACGCTTTCGCGAGGACCTGTACTACCGGCTCAACGTCCTGCAGGTGGTGACCGCTCCGCTACGTGACCGGCATGGCGATCTGTCGATGCTGGCCAGCCATTTTTCCCAGTTCTACAGCGCCGAGACGGGGCGCCGGCCACGCTCGTTCAGCGAGGGCGCCTTGGCGGCCATGGGGCGCCACGATTGGCCGGGCAATGTTCGTGAGCTGGCCAACCGGGTGCGCCGCGGCCTGGTGCTGGCCGAGGGCCGGCAGATCGAGGCGCAGGACCTGGGCCTGCAGGAGCTGCAGGAGCAGGACCAGCCGCTGGGCACGCTGGAGGACTACAAGCACCGGGCCGAGCGCCAGGCGCTGTGCGATGTGCTGAACCGGCACAGCGACAACCTGAGCATCGCGGCCAAGGTGTTGGGCGTTTCCAGGCCGACGTTCTATCGGTTGTTGCACAAGCACCAGATTCGCTAGCTGACCTCAGCTCGACTGGGCAAGATGCCCGTCAGCCAGCTCTTCCACCGTCTCCGGCTCATCTGGCAGCGCGGTAATCACGCTGAAATCGCTGACTTCCACCTCGCCCCCGCCATACCCCAGCAGATGGAAGGAAAACGCTTTGCGCACGGTGGGATTGTCGAAGTCGAACTCCATCTCCAGCGGCTCGTCGGCTGTCACCCGAATCTCTTCGGGCAGCCCGAGCTGCACGTCCTGCTCCAGTTCCTTGGCCTTGAGGCGGATATACGCCGCATGCCGGGGATCCAGCGCCCGCACCTTCAGGCGCACGCGGGTACGCGACCCTTCGGGCATTTCCAGGTACTGCGCGCCGATCAGGTTGTCCGCCCAGTCATCCTTGATGCGCTCTGCCAGGGCGATGGGCGAGGGGCCACCGAACTGGTAGCGCAGGTTGAGCGGGGTCTGCAGCAGCGACTGGTCGAGGCTGGCGGCCAGCAGGTTGAGTTGCGGCCCTAGGCCGTCGTCGCCACGACCGAGGAACTTGGCCTGCTCGGCAATGAACCCACTGCTGGCATAGCGTCGGCAGCGTTGCTGGAAGTCGCACTCGCTGAAGGTGCCTTGCCCGTCGTGGTAGCGCAGCATGCCATTGGTGTAGGAGATCATCTCACGGCCGCTGTCGTAATCGCGGTACAGCGAGCGTCCGCCCAGGGCCGCCGGGATCGGCAGGGCGAAGTAGTCGAGCAGGGAGGTGCTCAGGTCGATGTGGCCGTAGGTGCCCTGCTTGAGCCTGGGCAGCTGGGCCTGCTCCGGCGCCAGTGTGAGGTTGAAGCCCCAGGCCGAGGCCAGGCGCACGCCATCGATGCCGTGCGACTCGTCCGAGGTGACGATCACCAGGGTGTCTTGCAGCACGCCCTGGCGTTCGAGGCTGTCGAGGAAGCCACCCAGGGCATCGTCGAGGTAGGCCACGGCGGCCTGCTTGGGTGTATCGAAGCGTTGCAGATAGGCATCAGGCGCCGAGTAGGGCTGGTGAGTGCCGACCGTGAGCAGGGTGAGCATCCAGGGTTGTGGTTGCTTGCGCAGCTCGCCGACATAGTCGAGCGCACCTTCGAAGAAGGCGCGGTCGTCCTTGCCCCAGGGGAATTCCAGGTAGTTGTCGTTGGCGAACCACTCTTGGCCATGCACCGCGTCGAAGCCGATATGCGGCATGATTCGGTCCTTGGCCATGAAGCGCAACCCGGCGCCCTGCAGGTAATGGGTGGCGAAACCGGCCTCGCGCAGCTGGGCCGGCAGGCACGCCTGGTTGCGCTGCTGCTGGGTCAGCAGTTCGACGCCCTTGGGCGTGCCGTTGGCCAGCTTGTCGTAGTCGCCGCAGAGCATCGCGTAGAGCCCGCGAATGGTCTGGTGGGTGTGCAGCACATAGTCAGGGGTGTTCATGCCGCGCTCGGCCCACTGGCTGAGCCGCGGCATCAGCTCCTGCTGGAAGCGGCTGCCGAGTGCCTCGCGGTTGGGACGCAGGTAGGCGCCGGGGATGCCCTCGACGGTGATGATCAGCAGGTTGCGCGCCTTGCCCGGGGCGTCCAGCAGCTTGACGCCATTGAGATCGGACTGGGTCAGACCGGCAGTGGGCAGCGCCGTGACCGCCGGCACATGGCCCAGGCCGCTCAAGGCCTGGTGCTGGAGCTTGCCCACCGCCGCCGACAGCGCCTGGTGGGTGAGACCGTACTGACGCCATTGGTCGGCGTCCGAGGGGGCCAGCTGCTGGCCGCCCCAGTGCAGCCCGAACAACGCCAGGGGCAAGGCCCAGAGTCGCCGTGGCAAGGGGGCGCCGACAGGCGATCGCACTATGCTCGCCAGCCAGGCGCCAAGACCGGCGACCAGCAGGGCGGGCAGCCAGGCATGGGCCAGGGCGCCAGCGGTGGAGTTCTCCATGAACTGCGGGTCGACCAGATAGGTCAGGTCGTCGACCGTGGGCAGTCGGCCGACGGCGCTGACCAGCTCGGCGCAGGCCACCCACAGGCCACCCCAGGTCAACAGCAGCGGCAGGGCCAGCCACCAGGGGCGGCGGTGGACGAGCAGCAACAGTAGGCTGCCGATGGCCAGGTCGGACAGGTAACCGAAGACGTTGGACCAGCCCAGCAGGGCGCGCGCGGTCAGGGGAATCACCAACACCAGGATTGCCAGGCAGGCAAGGCGGGCGCGAGGGTGACCGAGCAGGTTGTTCACGAAACTTTCCTTAATGCCATTAAATCGTCACAAAACTGTGCGCGATGATAACAGGCCGATGCCGGGAAAGTCGGACGCTACAAAACCGGTAACCAAATCCCGGGCCCTGGATCGGGCCCGGTTGGTGGCTCAGAAGTAGTAGGGGAATTTCAGGCTGAACGAAAAGTCTGGCGCATCCTCGGTCAGTCCGATGGACAGGTTGGGGACGATGGTCAGGTTGTCGGTGGCGGCGAAGGTCAGGCCGACGTTGAAGTTGGCGGCGTTGTAGTCGCTGTTGGTGATCGACTGCCAGTCGCCGCCGTCGGGCTTGATCTTGCTCTTGCGGGCAAACTGGTCGGTGACCGAGAACGACATGCTCATGCGTTCGTTCAGGGCAAAGGCGATACCGCCGCCGATCTGCCAGGAGTCACCCAGTTTCACGTCACCTTTGACCTTGCTGTTGACCTGGGGGCTGATGTCGCTGAACGAATCCTGCATGTTGTAGGTGTAGGACAGGCTGGCGAACAGCACGGCCGGGTCGAAGGTCTTGACCAGCGAGATACCCGGCGTGATCGCCCAGACGCCGTTGCCGGTCGGCAGGCTCTCGGGCACCGACAGGTTGTTGTTGGTAGGGTCTTCGACCAGCTTGATGCCATAGGGGTCCTTGCCGGTAGGGGCTTTGACCCGGAGGGTGACGACTGCGTCGGGCAGGTTCTCCGACTCGTCGAGGAACTTGTAGGCCACGCCAACGTTGACGTCGCCGATGGTCGGGTCGCGGGTGACCGTTGCATCGGAGGTGACCGGCCCGGCACCACCGGCGCCGCCGGAGGAATAGGTCGATTCGCGATAAACGATGGGTACGTTAATATCGAACTGCCAGCGTTGATCCATGTTGTAGCGGGCGGTCAGGTCCAGGGTCCAGTTGTCCGCCTTGATCCGGTCGAGGTTGATGTTGCCGAGGAAGATCGAGTCGAGGGCGAGGAAACCATTGAGCGTCAGCGCACGGGTATCGTAGTGCGTGTAGGTAATTCCGGTCTCGACGCTGAACTTGCCGCCACCGAAGAACCCACTGGCCTCGTCATACAGGTTGGAAACGCTTTGCGCGGGCTCCGAATCGTCCTTGAGCGACTGGCCGTAGGAGCTGCCAGTGCTGCCCGGGGCGCCGGATGCCACGGTCTGCGCGCCTTTGGCCGGTGTCGAGGGGGACTTGGTCAGGCGCTTGGGCGGTGGGGCTGCAGGGGTTTCCTCGACCTGGCGCACGCGCTGCTCAAGCACCATCAGGGCATTCTGCTGGGCTTCGTAGCGTTGTTTCAGTTCGCGCAATTCCTGCTTCAGTGCCTCGACCTGAGGGTCCGGAGCCGCATACAGCATTGTCGCAGGGGCCAATGTACTCAAGCAGACTACAGCTCTGAACGTCAACGATCGTTGCATGGGTTAGCCGTCCCTTCTGACTACATACGATGAGACTGAGCGTAGATCAGTATCCGAGTGCGCGAAGACCTTTGAGCTGGTCAAGATTGCCGTTCAGCGCGGCGGCGGGCACATGGTCGCGCAGCACGACGTTGAGCGAGGTGAGGTTGCTGACCTGGTTGCCGCTGCCGAGCAGCGTGGCGTTTTGCATCAAGCCGCCTTGGGCGATCTGCTGCAAGGTGCTGCCCTGGTTGTTGTTGGCCACCACGTTCAACTGCACGCCCGTTCCGCTCGCAGAGACGCTCAGGGAGCCGGCGGCGTTGCTGCCGACCAGTGTGGAACCGGCGGCAAGCAGTTGGCCTTGCTGCGGCGTTTCGGGCACCTGGTTGGCCTTGGTGACGCTGATGTCGACGTTGTTGTTGGCCAGGTTGTTGTCACCGGCCGCGCGCACGACCTGGGTTACGCCGACGGTGGTGTCCAGGCCTGCGCCACCGGTAATGGTGCCGGTGCCCTTGGCGCTGGACGAGCCGGTGCCTTTCTCGTCGATCATGGACACATAGAACTGCGGCTTGATGGTCGACTGTTGCACCTGCATCGAGGTCCTGGCGCCGATGACATCGCCGTTGGCGTTCTGCCAAGTGCTGGTCATCACCACGCCGAAGCTGATGATGCGCCCTGGCAACACATAGCGACCGCGCAGGTTCGCCAACTCCTGATCCTTCAGTTCAATGGGCTTGAACGTCTCTGCCTGGATGGGCAAGGCGGTGGCCAGGCAGATCAGGGTAAGCCAGGCTGCAGTCTTCATGGGATGCTCCCGACGCGTTGCGCTCGATTATCGTTAGAAGAAGTCGCTGCGAATGAAGCCGAAGTCCATCAGTTCGGCGTCCTTGACCGGGGTGAAGGAATTGATGCGATCCTTGGCGCTCAGTGGCAGGGGCGGGTCGAGCAAGGCGTTGCCCTTGTCGTAGCCTTGGCCGATCACGGCGAAGATGATGCCGTTCCAGCCCTTGAGGAAGTCTTCGACCTTGTAGCGTTTGTGGCCGAGCACCGGGTCGCCGATGTAGACCCAGCCCTTGTCGACCCGTTGCATGACCACGAAGTGCTTGTAGCCACGGATGTCCATCAGCACCACCACGGGGATGCGCACGCTGCTCAGGGTGTCGGCGGCGACCCGGTAGCCGCGGGCTCGCATGCCGAGGCTTTCCACGTAGCGTTTCATGTCGAGCATCGAGAAACCCTGGACCTTGACCAATTCCTGGTCGGCGTGGGCCAGCATGCCCTCGATGATCGTGTGTTCGTCCACGTCCAGCCAGTAGGCCTGGCGCAGGATGGTTGCCAGCGCCGCGGCGCCGCAACTGAAATCGGTCTTCTGTTGCACCAGGTCGGCGAACTTGCGTTCGCGGATGCTCTGGATGGGCTTGTAGATCACCGCGCCCCCCGGCAAAACCGAAAGCGGCATCTGCGCCGCTTCGCTGTAACTGGCCATGCACAGCAAAAACGCCAAGGCGATCATACGCATGGTCCTGCCCCCCGATCCTGTTGAGGAAAGGCCCCCCGAAGGGGGCCTCAAGGTCACAGCTGTCAGAACGAGGTGTTGGAGATGGCCAGCGAGTTGCTTTGCTGGTTGCCCACACCGGCTGCCACGTTCACGCCGAGGTTGCCGCTGCCACCATTCACCGAGCCACTCAGGGTGGCGGTGTTGGTCACAGGGTTGGCCCAGCCGGTAGGCGTCAGCACCTGGAAGGACACGGTGTTGCTCAGGTCATACGAGCTGGATTCGCTGTAGCTCTTCGAGCCGGATTTGGACGATTCGTTGGAGGCGCTGCCCGACTTCTCATAAGAGGAGTCGTAGGCTTTCTCGAACGCAGAGTCGCGGGCTTTTTCGTACGAGGAGCTGGAAGACTTCTCGTGCGACTTGTCATACGACGCGTCGATCGAGGCGCTCAGCGAAGCATCGAACGAGTCGGTGCGGCTGCGTTCGTGGCGACCGAAGTCCTGGGTATGGGTCACGCTGCCATTGGCCGAGGCATCCAGCGAAGCGTTCAGAGAACCGCTTGCCGAAGAGCTCGAGTCATGGCTACGCGAACCACTGGCGCTGGAGCTGTTGGAACCACTGGCATTCCAGCTGTTCGAACCGGCAGCATCCCAGCTCGACGAGGCGCTGCTGTCCTTGCTGTAGCTGGAGTCCTTGTCGAACGAGGCGCTGCCACTCCTGGTGGTGGTCAAGGTCAGCGTATCGACCCGGTAGGTGCGGTCGGCGCTGTTGTTCACGACCAGGCCTGGGCCGTTCTGGTCGGCGGAGGCGGTGGCGGTGGCGTTACCCAGTGGCGCATTGGAGTTGGCAATGGCCATGGTGTTTTTCTGCTGGTTCAGGTCGCCACCGGCAATGTTGATGCCCATGTTGCCGCTGCCGTTGTTGCCCGAGCCGCTCATGATGCCGGAGTTGGTGGTGCCGTAGTTGTTGACCTTGTTGTTGTTGCTGTACTGACGCACATCGGCGGTGGCCGAGGCGGAGCCGAACACGAAGCTGTTGTCCAGGCTCGAGTCGGCACCGGCATTGGCGATGGCGGCGGCGTTGTCCTGCTGGTTGCCGGCGCCGGCTGCCACGTTGACACCGACGTTGCCGCTGGTGCCGGAAGCCGAGCTGCTCATTTCGGCTTCGTTCACGGTGCCTTCATTGTTGATGCGGTTGTTGGTGCTGCTTTGCTTGTCCCAGGCATTGGCGGTGGCATACACCGGGATCTTGGTAGGAGGAGGGGTGTGATGACCGTTGTTGTGGCCGTGGCCATTATTGTGTCCATGGCCACGCGGATCATTCTGCCCAGCTTGTACAGCCACAGCCATGATCGCAGCAATTGCGAAAACCAGAGGCTTGAGTGCCATCGAGGGTTTCATGGTGGTTCTCCGTACTTTATTTTAGGTTAAGTGTTGTTGTTACCTGGTTGGGTCAATCTGCGACCCGGATGCTCAGGGTGTTGGCCGTTCGGTTTCCCACCCCTGCACTCTGATTCAACTGCACCACGCCACGGCTACCGGTGAATGCCTGGTCGCTGGTGCTGACCTGGCGGTGGCCGGGTGTCTGGGCAGTTGGATCCGAGCTGTTGACCAGCGCCACGTTCTGTTGCAGAAGGACGCTGTCGTCGATGCTTTGCGGTTGGGCACTGACGCTGATGCGCAGTGCGTTGGCTTGCTGGTTGCTGGCGCCGGCACTCTGGTTGACACCGAGGATGCCGTTGCCGTGACTGAAGGCCGTGCCCTGGATGCTGGACTGCGCGTCCATCGAAGGATCGACCTGGGTGCGCAGGCGCTGGCGGATCTGCGTGCTGGCGTTGGCGTCGTGGCCAATGGCGATGGCCCGGGCGTTGACCTGTTGCTGTTGGTCGCCGGCCGCCTGGTTGACCCCAAGGTTGCCTTGGTATTGCGCGCCTGAGCTGTCAATGGTGGCGTTGTTGATCACGGGGGATTGGGCGAAGGCCGAAGCACTGCACAGCGTGGCCAGGATCAGCAGCGAATGCCTCATGTTACTGGCCCCCGTTGAGGATCTTCAGGGCGCCCAGGCCTTGCTGGACGTTCGAATTGACCATGTTGGCGATACCGTTGCCGCCCGAGCCCGAGCCACGTCCGCCGGCGATGTTGGGCAACTGGGTCTGGTTGCCGATGTTGGCGCCGATGGTGTTAGTCTGCTGGGTGATCAGCGAGTTGATCCCGGCACCGCTGGTGATACCGGCGAAATCGCCATCGCTCAGCTCGCTGGTCTGCTTGAGGATGTGCGCGGACGGGTTGGTATTGACGGTGACCGGGTTGGGGTCGGGCATTACCGGAGCGCGTATCGCGCTGCGGGTCTGCACTTCGCGGGTGATGACGACGATGCCGTTGTCTGCCTGGACAGGCAGGCTGAAGCTGGACCCCAACGCGCAACCGAGCAGCAGGAGGTGACAGATCTTGCCTTTTTCTGGTTTCCCCACGATGGCAATTCCTTCTTCGGCGTTTGGGCCTGGGGCCGCGTTGCCAGAAGGAGAGCAGGAGCTGTGCCGGTTTTGGTTATTGCTTGAGAATCAGGATCTTGGGTGGGAAGTGCGGATGCGTCAGGGAATTGTTGTATCAGGGCTGAGACAGATCTCCGGTGAGGCAAGGGTCAAACCCTGCAATACCGGGCTTCGAGGGGAATTCGCCGCAGGTGTATCAACGGTGTGACACTGCCCCCGAAACTGCGGGATTACGCGCAAATCCGGGGGGTATGGCCATTCGGTGTGTATCAGCGGCTTAACATTCAGTGGGGAAAACCGGGGCTTTTCCGTCAAGCAAGCGTTGCACTGCGTCCAGCACCTTGGCACTGCGTTGCGGCCAGTCACCATCGATGATCTGCAGGTTCTGTCGGTGATGCTGCAACCAAGCCAGGCTGTGGTCAAAGAACGCCTGGCGTTCCTCCAGTCGGGGCTGGCAGCGTTGCCCGTCACCGACCCATTCGACGCCCTCTGGGCGCAGCAGCAGGTGCAGGTCGTAATGGCGGGTCTTCAGCGCCTCCTCGATCCAGGCAGGGCAGTCGCCGAAAAGGGCCCGGCTCCAGAGGATGTTGCTGAGCAGGTGGGTGTCGAGGATCAGCAGCTCCGGCGCCTGTGTGCGGCCATGATCTTCCCAGGCCAGCTGACCGCGGGCGATGGCGGGGATGTCGGCGTAGCAGGTGTCACGTTGCTCACAGTCCATGAAGTGGCGGACATATTCACCCACCAGCACGCCGCCGAAATGCGCCTGGATCTCGCCGCTCAGCCAGCTCTTGCCGCTGGACTCCGGGCCGCACAGCACCAGGACCTTCATGCCGCCGCCAGCGCCGGATCGCGGCGCCACTCCAGCCAGCCGCGCACGGCGATCAGGGTGAACAGGGCATAGAGCGCGGCGGTGAGGTACAGGCCCTTGTACAGGAACAGGCCGACGAAGATCACGTCCACCACTACCCACAACGCCCAGCATTGCAGACGCTTCTGCGCCATCCACAGCTGCGCCACCAGGCTGAAACCGGTGAGGGCGGCGTCCAGCCAGGGCTGGGCGGCGTCGGTCCAGTGCGCCATGCCCGCGCCCAGCAGCAGGCTGGCCAGCAGGCCGGCCGCCAGGCCTTTGAGCATTGGCGCGGGGGCCAGGCGGGTCACCTGGCGGGCGTCCTCGATGCGGTCCGGCCGGGTCCACTGCCACCAGCCGTACAGCTGCAGCACCGCGTAGACCAGCTGCAGGAGCATGTCCGAGTACAGTTTCACCTCGTAGAAGATCCAGCTGTACAGCACCACCATCACCAGCCCGATCGGCCAGCACCAGGGGTTCTGCTTGACGGTGAGCCAGACGGCGATGACGCCGAGCGCGGCGGCGAAGAGTTCGAGGCCGGACATCGGCGATCCTTGGGCGGGGAAAGGCGGGATGCTAACCGCTTCGAGCGGCACGCTTCAAGCAGCGGGCGGACGTATCTGCCCGCCGCTTGCCGCCGCTAGACCCTGAACTGGCGCAACAGTTGCTCCAGCTCTTCGCTCAGCCGCGCCAGGGCCACCCCGGCGTCGCTGGACTGGCGCGCCGCCTCGGCGGTCTGCTGCGAAAGGTCGGCGGTTTCGGTGACGTTGCGGTTGATCTCCTCGACCACATGTGACTGCTGCAGGGTGGCGCTGGCGATCGAGGCATTCAACGCACCGAGGTTGCCCAGCGCCAAGCTGATGGCATCCAGGCTGCTGCCGGCCTCGCGGGCCTGCTCGACGGTCTGGCGCGAGGCTTCGCTGCTGGTGTCGATGGCTCGTACCGCGGCCTCCGACTGCCCTTGCAGGTGCTCGATCATGGTCTGGATCTCGGCGGTCGACTGGGCGGTGCGCTGGGCCAGCAGGCGCACTTCATCGGCGACCACGGCGAAACCACGGCCCTGTTCACCGGCGCGGGCGGCCTCGATGGCGGCGTTGAGGGCGAGCAGGTTGGTCTGCTCGGCGATCGAGCGGATCACCTCGAGCACGCCGCCGATCTTGGTGCTGTGACTGGCCAGTTCGCGGATCACCTGCACCGCCTGCTCGATGGTCTCCGAGAGCCGGTCGATCTGCTGCAGGCTGCCGTGGATCGCCTGCTGGCCGTGGCCGACCTGGGTCTGGGCGTTGCGCATCTCGCTGGAGGCCTGCTCGGCGTGCTTGGCCACGTCGTGCACGGCGTAGGACACTTCGTTGATGGCGGTGGCCACCTGGTCCATCTGCATGGATTGCTGGGTGCTGCGGGCCTGCGCGGCGCCTGCGTTGTCACCGACATGGCCGGCCGACTCGGCCAGGGCATGGGCGGCGCCCTGCAACTGGCCGATCACGCCCTGCAACTTGCCGTTGAAGCGGTTGAAGTGCTCGCCCAGGTGAGTGATTTCATCACGCCCATGGGTGTCCAGGCGTCGGGTCAGGTCGCTTTCGCCGCTGGCGATGGTGCCCATGGCCTGCACGGCTTCCTGCAGCGGACGGGCGATGCTGCGGGCGATCAGCATCACCAGCAGGGCCATCAGCAGGGCAATGCCCAGGCCCAGCAGCGAGGCGTCGCGCAACTGGCGGGCGAACTCGGCCTGCACGTCGTCGATGTATACGCCCGAGCCGATGATCCAGCCCCAGGGCTTGAACAGCTGGATATAGGACGTCTTCTCCACCGGTTCGCTGGCGCCCGGTTTGGGCCAGCGATAGTCGACCGGCCCCGCGCCCTGGCTGCGGGCCAGGGCGACCATTTCGTTGAACACGGCAAAGCCATCCGGGTCGCGGATGGCCGAGAGGTCCTGGCCATCGAGCTTGGGGTTGGCCGGGTGCATGATCATCTTCGGTTGCAGGTCGTTGATCCAGAAATAGTCGTTCTGGTCGTAGCGCAGCCCGCGCACCACTTGCAGGGCTTGCTGTTGCGCGGCCTCGCGGGTGAGCGTGCCGGCGGCCTCCAGGCCCTGGTAATACGTCAGGATGCCGGCGGCGGTCTGCACCACGTGGCGGGTCTTTTCGGCCTTGGCCTGGTACAGGTCGCCGTGGAGCTGGCGCAGCATCAGCAGGCCCAGCACCAGCAGCATGGCCACGGCCACCAGCAGGATCAGCCACAGACGGCGGCTGATCGACATCGACCTCAGGGTCTTCATGATGCGTTACTCCAGTCTTTGTTCTTTTTATCCAGGGCATCCAAGCATGCTTTGCCGCCGGCCCCCACTCGACCAACGGCTAATGAGTCTTTCTTGACATCCCGTGTAGCAGCTAACGCAAGCCTTGAAACACAGGCTCTGTTAGGATTTCGGCCGCCTCAGATGAAACCTTTAGGCAACCGCGTTTTTCAGCTGGCCTTGGCAGCTACAGTCACTGTAAAAAGCACGCGCCGCGTGCGGCATCATTGAGTCAATCAAAACAAGCGGCCTGCCATGCGCAGCGTCGCACTTGGGGGAAGGATGGATTTTTGGAGTGCCTTGCAGGCAATCATCTTGGGCGTGGTCGAGGGGCTGACGGAGTTCCTGCCCATTTCGAGCACCGGGCACCAGATCATCGTTGCCGACTTGATCGGCTTTGGCGGCGAACGCGCCATGGCGTTCAACATCATCATTCAGCTGGGGGCCATCCTCGCGGTGGTGTGGGAGTTCCGGCGCAAGATCCTCGACGTGGTACTGGGCCTGCCCACGCAGGTGCCGGCGCGGCGCTTCACCGCCAACCTGCTGATCGCGTTCTTCCCGGCGGTGGTGTTGGGCGTGCTGTTCGCCGACCTGATCCACGAGTACTTGTTCAACCCCGTTACCGTCGCCGCCGCGCTGGTAGTGGGCGGGGTGATCATGCTGTGGGCCGAGCGTCGCCAGCACCGCGTGGAGGTCGACCATGTCGACGAGATGCGCTGGAGCCATGCGCTGAAGATCGGTTTCGTCCAGTGCCTGGCAATGATCCCCGGCACCTCTCGGTCGGGCTCGACCATTATCGGTGGCCTGTTGTTCGGCCTGTCGCGCAAGGCGGCCACCGAGTTCTCGTTCTTCCTGGCGATGCCCACCATGGTCGGTGCGGCAGTGTATTCGGGGTACAAGTACCGTGAGTTGTTCCAGCCGGGTGACTTGCCGGTGTTCGCACTCGGTTTCGTGGTGTCGTTCATTTTCGCCATGATCGCTGTGCGCGGGCTGCTCAAGTTCATCGCCAACCACAGCTATGCGGTGTTTGCCTGGTACCGGATCGCCTTCGGCCTGCTGATCCTGGCGACCTGGGAGTTCGGCTGGGTCGACTGGTCGACGGCGCACGGCTGACATGGCGCGCAGGCAGAACGCGCCCACGGGCGAGGCGGGCATACGCCATTTACGCCTGAAAGTGCTGATGCTGGTGGTGCTATGCCTGTTGCCGGTTTTCGGTGGTGTGCAGATGGGCCTGGGCGGCCGAACATGGCTGCCCTTGGCAATGTACCTGGCGGCGAGCCTGGTCAGCCTGTTGTTGTACTGGCAGGACAAACAGCAAGCCCGCAGCCAGGCTTGGCGTACCCCCGAGAAGGTGCTGCACGTCAGTGAGCTGCTGGGCGGCTGGCCGGGCGCGCTGGTGGCGCAGCAGCTGTTTCGGCACAAGACCCGGAAGGTCTCCTACCAGGCGGTGTTCTGGGGGATCGTCCTGCTGCACCAGGTGTTCTGGGTCGACTACCTGTTCCTGGCGGGGCGTTGGAGCAAGGTCGTGATATGAGGGATTTTCCGATCAATCACACTGTCGCTGCATCCGTTCGATCAGATCCCACAACCGCGGATCATCATACGTCTCGATCACCAGGCTAGCCCCAGCCTCCATCAGCCGTTCGGCAGGCTGGGTGGTCGCCAGCCCCACGGTGAAGATTCCGGCATCGACGGCGGCCTTGACCCCCGGCAGCGAATCCTCGAACGCCAGCGCCTGCCCGGCCTTGGCTCCCAGGCGCTGCAGCCCGGTGAGGTAGGGCAGGGGATCGGGCTTGGGCCGGGCCAGTTCGTCCGCTACCAGCACATGCTCGAAACGTGCGCCCAGGCTCATGGCCCCGAGCATGTGTTCGGCGTTCAGGCGCGGCGCGTTGGTCACCACGCACATGCCGATTCCCTGTCGTTCGGCGTGGTCCAGCAGGCGCAGCAGGCCGGGCATCGACGCCAGTGTCGGTGACAGTTCACGAAACAGCGCTTCCTTGCGCTCGGCCAAGACCTGGCGGCTGGCGGCATCGGCCTGTGGGAACAGTTCGGCGAACAACGGGCCGTTGGCGCGGCCGCTGACCTGGGTGTTGAACTGCTCCTGCGTCAGCTCGCGACCGTCATGGTCGAACAGCAGCTTGCGGAAGGCTTGCAGGTGCAAGGTGTCGGTATCGGTGAGCGTCCCATCGAGGTCGAACAGCAGGGCGGTCAGCATTGGGCATCCTGAGGCTGGAGAAACCATTCAGCATCATAAGGGATCAGGGTTGGAAAATGTACTTGGCGGGCAGTGCGGGGGTAAGTCAAGGTGCCAGCCGTTTTACCGTGTGCGTTAGTATGGCCTGCCAGGCATTCCTAGCACGGAGCACCCAACGCCATGCCTTTTGTCACCACCCGCAAGATCCTGTTCGGCGACTGCGACCCCGCCGGGATCGTCTATACACCGCGTATCTCCTATTTCGTCATCGAGGCGGTCCACGAGTTTCTCTCCCACTGCCTGGGCGGCGAAGGCCTGCGCAGGTTGTTCGCCATGGGCGTGATGCCGCCGGCGCGGGCCCTGTCCATCGAGTTCCTGGCACCCATGGCTTGGGATGACCTGATCAGCGTGCAGGTCAGCAGTGGCGAGCCGGGTACCACTTCGTTCAGTTTTGCCGTCGAGGCCCGCGGCGCCGGTGGCGAAGTCTGCTTTCGCGCCAGCATGACCCAGGTGTGCGTCTGCCCTGAGAGCAAGCAGCCGGTTGCAGTGCCCGAGGCATTACGCCAGGCATTGTGCAAGCACATGGACTAGCGGAGCACCGCGACGAATAGTTTTCCAATAAAAGAACAAACGTTTCAGCATCAATTGGATATAAAGTCCGAACGTGACCGGTTATTCAGTTGGCGTTTTTCGATTAATTAAGGTGTTGGCCTCTGGTTGCTCCCGGCGAAAGCTGTTAGTTTCGCCACCGCTGAGAGGCAAACAAGCAGGCCTGCAATGAGCCGCTTGCAGCCAACCGATCAATCAACGGTTGGTTGAACAGGGAACGATAATAAAAAATCCTAGGGAGGGATAACCGGATGAACCTGTACATCCGCCTGTTGCTGGCTGTCCTGCGCGGTTTCTTCAAGCCGCCCATGGCCCTGACCGACACGCTGCACCGCACGTTGCGGGTTTGGCCGAACGATATCGACATCAACAAGCACATGAACAATGGCCGTTACATGACCATCGCCGATTTGTTCATGCTGGAACTTTGTCTGCGCGCGAAAATCCTCATTCCAGCCTTCAAGTTGGGCTGGAAGCCGATGCTCGGCGGCAACTTGGTCGTCTACAAGAAGCAACTTTCAATGTTCGAGAAGTACACAGCTGAATTCAGCATCTGCTGCCTCGACGAGAACTGGACTTACTTCCAGTACAGCTTCTTCAACAGCGCAGGCGACGTGGTCGTGACTGGCTACTCCAAAGGCGCCTGGGTTGGCCGCAAGGGCCTGGTCGCCAACGCGGTGATCGCCGAGAAGCTCAAGGTGCAGCCCACCACCGCGGCGATGCCCGAAGCCGTGAGGAAATGGCTGGAAGCTGAAGCCCACGTCCTCGGTAAGGCCTGAGCCAGGCCGCATTGCGGCCCTCTTGCCAGCCACCTGATACCTGCAACGCCTGTCCATTGCTCCACCGTCCCCGGCCTCCGGCCCGGGCGTGCGCGGCAGGCTTTGCCGTGCCCGGCGTTCACGCCGCACATCGATCCATGAACGAGTAGGGAAACCCCTCATGCCGAACACATTGCTGTTGATGCTGGCCTTCTTAGCCGCCTTCCTGCTGGTCGCCGAGCTGTTCAGGCGCTACCGCCTGGTGGGCCTGACCTTCTTCGTGCTGTCGCTGCCGGCGCTGCTGGTGCCCAACGCCAACCTGTTCATGCGCATCAAGACCATCAGCGTGCTGCTGCCCATGTGTTTCCTGGCCTATGCCCGCTACAAGCCAAGGATCGAAGGCTTCATCTACAAGCTGATCTACCTGGTGATCGTGCTGAACATCATCGAGGCCTCGGTGATCGACTGGCAGACCGGCAACATCCTCAACATCGTCGCCGCCGTGGGGCTGATCGTCTGCCTGCCGTACTCGCGCAAGCATTGGGAGGTTTCCGGGCGACACAGTGATTTCGTGGTGCATGTCCCGGCCTACTGGCCCTACCTCTACACCACCTGGAACCTGTGTTTCCTCTACTCGGCGCGGATCACCACCTTCGGCTACGCCCTGCCGCTGTTGCTGGCGCCGGTGGCCTACGCCTTGCTGCTGCGCCGCTCGGACCTGTACTTCCAGGCCCGTGCCTACACCTTCGGTTTCTACCTGTTCGTGCGCACGCTGGCCGGCGACACACCACTGATGAACCTGCCGGCCTTCGACCTGACGGGCTGGTACAGCCCTGACGCGGCGCTCGCCTGGAGCGTCGTCAACGTGATTTTTACAGGCGCCTGCCTGTACAGCTACGGCGCAAGTCGCAACAAGAACAAAGCGATCGAACAAGGAGTTTGAAGCATGCTGGAAGTCATCCTGCTGGCGTTTTTCATCACCGTCAGCCCCGTGATCATACTGATGAGCAAGACCCGCGCCGAGCCGTTGAAGCATGTGTACGTGGGCCTGTACTACGTGAAGTTCGTACCGCTGCTGCTGGCGTTGTACGCGGTCAATCTCGGCACCAGCTTCCTGGCCTGGAAGTGGGTTCAGCTGAAATGGCTGCTGCCTCGTTACTTCGGCTATCGCCACTACAACCGCGATTCCATCTCGATGGAAAGCACGCCGATCCCGGGCACCGACTACCACATGGGCTACATCCCCAAGAAGCTGCCCGCCGAGCTGGTCTACCGCTGGAGAAAGGACAAGGTCTACCACAACTACATCCAGTCGATCATCAAGGCCAACCGCGACTACTACAAGGTACCGCTGGGTCAGTTCCCACAGCCGACGGCCATCTCGGACGAGGACCTGCGGGTGTTCCTGATGTCGTCGCAGATCACCCACTACCTGCAGACGGTCGATGGCGTGTCGACCTTCGACATGCGTGACTTCACCCGGGAGATCCGCCTGTCCAGCTCGGTGTTCGATGTGGCCAGCATCGCCATCGCCGAGGATTTTGCCGCCGACAGCATGCGCATCACCCTGCGCGACGGCTTCAGCGTCGGCCCGGGCGAGCAGGACTGGGACCTGGCCAAGGTGTACTTCATGTCCAACACCATGGTGTTCTTCATCCTTGGCGCGCACCTGCACCACCATCTGTTCTTCGCCGAAATGGGCGCGGCATTCCTGTTCAACCTGGTGCCCAAGGATTGCAACTTCCACAAACTGATGGACCCGCACACCGCCTATATCCTGATGCTCAATCACCAGTTCAAGGAGTCGCCGCTGTCGCTGCGCGAAACCACCGGCATCGCCGACAAGTTCCTCTATAGCTGCATCGGCTACTACTCGGCGCAGACCTTCTACAAGGTCGGCTATGAAAACGCCCTGAACATGTACAACAAACGCCAGACCGAGGACCAGGCGCTGACCCAGAAATTCGAGATCAGGTTCGCCATACCGTTCGACCAGTACCTCAATGGCCAGCACGCGCTCAATGCCCAGTACCGCGACTACTACGCGGCGGTGCTGAAGTTCGTCTCGGCCAGCTACGACGACCTGCTGCGTGACGGCTCCGAGCCCTACATCAACAACTGGGTTGCCGAGCTGTGCCGTTACGTCAACCTGCCGTGCCAGTCCGGCGACAGGGACTTCAACATCGAAGTGATCGCCACCTATATCTGGTACGTGTCGTTCGTCCACTCCCTGGAGCACTACCAGTTCCACAAGTACAAGATGAACTACTGCCTGCTGACCCGGGTGCCGTTCTCGGTTGCCAGGCACCTGCCGCGGGATCAGGTGTTCAGCCAGTACGACATCTGGAAGTCCAAGCACATCGTGCACACCTTCGGCAAGAACCACCTCAATGCCGGCGTATCGGAAAGCTATGCCGACCTGGACTACAAGTTCCGCGACCTGGCGCTGATCGACAGGCAGGAGCAGTTGAAGAAGGACGTGCTGGGGCTGCTGGAAAAACACCAGACGCCGAGCGAGGCGATCGCCCTGTCCATTCGCTACTGAGGCAGGGTGGGGAGGGCGTCATCTTGAAGCGCCCCTGGTTTCCTAGACACCTGAGAACGAACTCACTGACGTTCGTGGAGGCGGATTACCAGTGGTGACACCGAGTTCATGTCGCCACGCTCCTTCACCATGTAGACCGCAGACGTCGGGCAGAGGCTGTTGAACTCCTCCGAACTGGAAATTGCCTTTGGGGCTTGGGATCGGTCTCTGTGCTCATATCCCCGAGCCTCGAAGAAGTCGGGTGCTGTAGTGGTCAGCAGATGAAGGCTCTGGGCTCCGTCAGCTTCCGCTATTCCCTCAAGTGCTCTGAGCAGCAGGGTGCCGATCCCTGACTTTCGCTGGGCCGGTACGACAACCAGTGAGCGAATCAGGCGAGTCCGACCACTTCCTTCAATGCCCCCGTATCCCAGCTCCGTTTCTCCCCGGTGAAAGGAATAGAACATTCGGTCGGGCTGCAAAAGGTCTTGGGTCGGCAAGCCCGCTGCAGTCAGATGCGCAGCCAGGCCTTGGATTTGATCGGTACCAAGCAACCGGACAGAGATATCAGACTGGTTCATTGGGGGACTCTGGGGATGGTATCGACGGCCAGTATAGGGCCCAGAACGCGGTCTTTTTCCAGTTTTATGACGTCCAGTCAGGCGAGGCGATCTTGAATATCTGATTTACCATATATATGAATTGTCATATATTGGAATTTCCAGATATTGGCCGTACACGCATTCCCCAGGAGGTCACATGCGGGAAACACTGACTCCCCCCATCGTTTTCAAATGCCTGGCTGATGACACCCGGGCCCGGATGACCCTGCTGATCGCCCGTGAAGGCGAACTCTGTGTCTGCGAACTTACCCACGCGCTGGAGCTGAGCCAGCCGAAGATCTCCCGGCATCTTGCCCAGTTGCGCGAGGCTGGAATCCTGATGGATCGACGCAAGGGTCAATGGGTGTACTACCGACTGCACCCCGAACTGCCGCAGTGGGTGGACGCGATGCTGAAGGGAGTGGTCGATGCCAACCAGCAATGGTTGACCCCTGATGCATTGCGCCTTGCCGAAATGGGCGAGCGGCCGCAGAGCCCTGTTGCTTGTGCTTGAGACTTCCCTTCGCTGATTGAGTTGTAGTCATGCTGATCGCATTTTTGATTTTCCTGGTGACGATCGTTCTCGTCATCTGGCAGCCCAAAGGCCTGGGCGTGGGCTGGAGCGCCGCACTGGGGGCCGTCGTGGCGCTGCTGGCAGGCGTTGTGAGCCTGTCCGATATCCCCGTGGTCTGGCAGATCGTCTGGAACGCTACCGCCACTTTCATCGCCGTCATCATCATCAGCCTGCTGCTGGATGAGGCGGGGTTCTTCGAGTGGGCGGCATTGCACGTGGCGCGCTGGGGCAGGGGCAGCAGCCGCAAGCTGTTCGCCTTCATCATCCTGCTGGGCGCCGCCGTCTCGGCGTTGTTCGCCAACGACGGTGCGGCACTGATCCTGACCCCGATCGTCATTGCCATGCTGCTGGCCCTGCGCTTTTCCCCGGCGGCGACGCTGGCATTCGTCATGGCAGCAGGCTTTATCGCCGATACCGCGAGCCTGCCGCTGGTGGTGTCCAACCTGGTGAACATCGTCTCCGCCGACTACTTCGGCATCGGTTTCAGCGAGTACGCCTCGGTCATGGTGCCGGTGAACCTGGTCAGCATCGCCGCCACCCTGGGCATGCTGCTGTGGTTCTTCCGCAAGGACCTGCCGCGTACCTATGAGCTCGACCAGTTGAAGGCTCCCGAAGCCGCTATCCGCGACAAGGCGACGTTCGTTGCCGGCTGGTGGGTGCTGGCGTTGTTACTGGTCGGCTTCTTCGCCATCGAGCCGCTGGGCGTTCCGATCAGCGTCATCGCTGCTGCCTGTGCGCTGATCCTCTACCTGATCGCCGCGCGCGGGCACGTGATTTCTACCCGCAAGGTGCTCAAGGACGCGCCCTGGCAGGTCGTGGTGTTCTCGCTGGGTATGTACCTCGTGGTCTATGGGCTGCGTAACGCTGGCCTCACCGACTACCTGACGCAGATTCTCAATGTGTTCGCCGGCTACGGGATCTGGGGCGCGTCTCTCGGGACGGGGCTGCTCGCCGCTGGCCTGTCGTCGGTCATGAACAACATGCCCACCGTGTTGGTAGGCGCCTTGTCGATCCATTCCGCCGAGGCCACCGGCATCGTGCGCGAGGCCATGATCTACGCCAACGTCATCGGCTGTGACCTCGGCCCGAAAATCACCCCCATCGGCAGCCTGGCCACCTTGTTGTGGCTGCACGTGCTGGCCCGCAAGAACATCGTCATCACCTGGGGCTACTACTTCCGCACCGGTATCGTCCTGACGCTGCCGATCCTGCTTGCCACCCTGGCCGCATTGGCCATCCGCCTGAGCTTTTGAACCGGAGATACCTGATGAAAGTCTTGTTCATGTGCACCCACAACAGCTGCCGCAGCATCCTGTCCGAGGCGCTGTTCAATCACCTGGCCCCCGAGGGTATGGAGGCTGTGAGCTCGGGCAGCTTCCCCAGCGGTAAAGTCAATGAGCGGGCACTGAAGACCCTGGAAGCCGCCGGGATCTCCACTGCCGGCCTTTCGAGCAAGGCCTCGGATGCCTTCGAGAACTCTCCTCCCGACATCGTCGTCACCGTGTGCGACCGTGCTGCCGGCGAAGCCTGCCCGATTTTCTTCGGTCCATCGCTCAAAGCCCACTGGGGCCTGGCCGACCCTTCGGCAGTCACCGGAAGCGAGGCGGAAATCGAAGAAGCCTTCCTGACCACGCTGGCGAAGATCGATGAGCGCGTGCGCGCCTTCATGGCGCTGCCTTTCCCGCAACTGAGCCAGGACGAGCTGAAAGCCGAGCTTGCCCGCATCGGCGCGCTGTAGGCCCTGGATCAATGGAGACCGAAATGAACGACCATCTGCCCAATGTCCAGCCAGAACTGCTTGATCTGCCGTCGCTGGGGCGGCTGGAACCGAGGGATCCTTCCACGCATAAACCGCGTATCCTGCTGCTGTACGGGTCGACCCGAGAGCGCTCGTTCAGCCGCTTGATGGTCCAGGAGGCTGCGCGTCTGCTGGAAGAGTTCGGCGCCGAAACCCGTATTTTCGACCCTTCCGGCCTGCCGCTGCCGGATGACGCTCCGGACTCCCACGAGAAGGTGCTGGAACTCCGCGAGCTGATGCAATGGTCCGAAGGCCAGGTGTGGTGCTCGCCCGAGCGTCACGGTTCGATGAGCGCCGTGTTCAAGGCGCAGATCGATTGGGTACCGCTGGCCATGGGCGCCGTTCGTCCAACCCAGGGCAAGACCCTTGCTGTGCTGCAGGTCTGCGGTGGTTCGCAGTCGTTCAACGTGGTGAACCAATTGCGCGTGCTGGGCCGCTGGATGCGGATGTTCACCATCCCCAACCAGTCGTCGGTACCCAAGGCATTCCTGGAGTTCGACGATGCCGGGCGGATGAAGCCGTCCTCCTTCTACGACCGTCTGATCGATGTGATGGAAGAGCTGACCAAGTTCACCTTGTTGCTGCGCGATCGCCAGGATTACCTGGTGGACCGCTACTCCGAGCGCAAGGAGTCGGCGCAAGAGCTGTCCAAGCGAGTCAATCTGCGGTCCATTTGAGGCCATGAGCATGTCGTATCCCTACTCGATGAAATCGCTGCCCCATGCCCCGGAAGCGCTGATTTTCATACCCTGCCCAGGCCCCAGGCCTGCGATCTCGTTGAAAGCCTGGAGACGTTGAAGCAGGCTGGCGCCGTGGCGCTGGGCTGCTGATCGAACTCGGAATGCCGCGCCGCGAGGCGATCGCATGGGTGCAGGAGCTTCGCCCGCGGGCGATTCAGAAACCTGCGCCCATCAACTACATCAACCAGTTCGGCGAAGACTGAGCGCTCCAGCCAGACAGGAGAAACCATGGCCACCGAAGGCGAACTACTCGATGTCATCGTGATTGGCGGCGGGCAGTCCGCGCTGACGGTGGCTTATTTTCTCAAGCGGGCCAAGCTGTCGTTCCTGCTGCTCGACGCCGAAGAGGCTGCGGGCGGGGCCTGGCGCCATGGCTGGGACTCGCTGACGCTGTTCTCGCCCTCCGCTTGGAGCTCGATCGCGGGCTGGCCGATGCCGCCAGTCACCGAAGGTAATCCCGATAGGGATCATGTGGTCAGCTATCTGGAGCAGTACGAGGCGCGCTACGGGTTTCCTATCGTTCGGCCCGTCAGCGTCACGGCGGTGGAGCGAACCGGGCGTGGCCTTCGTGTTCGCTCGAAGGACCGCGACTGGGAAGCCCGTGCCGTCATCAGCGCAACGGGGACTTGGAGCAAGCCCTATGTTCCGGTCTATCCTGGGGTGGAGCTGTTCCGGGGGCAGCAAATTCACTCCGCCCATTACCAGTCACCAGAGGCTTTCCAAGGAAAGCGGGGGCTGGTCGTTGGTAGTGGTAACTCGGGGGCGCAAATCTATGCGGAGTTGTCCGAGGTCACTGACGCAACGTGGGTAACCACGGAGGAGCCGTCGTTTCTGCCAGATGACGTCGATGGGCGGGTGCTGTTCGAACGCGCTACCGAGCGCCTCAAGGCTCAGCAGGAAGGCCGTGTTATCGACGCACCTGTCGGCGGGCTTGGCGATATCGTCATGGTGCCCTCGGTAGTCCGGGCTCGCGAGCGCGGAGCCCTTCGTGCTGCAAGGCCTTTCACCTCATTCATGCCGGATGGGGTCGTCTGGTCCAATGGTGAGAAGGCCCAGATCGATGCGGTGGTCTGGTGTACTGGATTCCGGCCGGCGCTGGATCACCTGAGGGCACTGGACGTGCTGGCTGACTACGGTAGGGTCGAGGTTGATGGGGGGCACTCTATCCGCGAGCCGCGCCTCTGGCTGGTGGGATATGGCGACTGGACCGGCCTGGCCTCGGCGACGTTGATCGGCGTCACCCGTACCGCGCGCAGCACAGTCAACGAAGTAGTTGAATACCTGAACAGCTTGGAGCAGTCGGATGCATAGCGGAATCGAGATTCGTGTCGCCAGACCAGAGGATGCAGAAGAGATCCAGATCATCTACGCGCCCATCGTGCTCAACACGGCCATCTCATTCGAAGAGGCAGTGCCGAGCGTGGAGCAAATGTGTGAGCGGATCTCCACCACACTGCAAACCTACCCGTATCTGGTGGCTGTGCGAGAAGGACGGGTAGTCGGCTATGCCTACGCCAGTCAGCACCGGGCGCGCGCGGCGTACCGGTGGACGGTAGATGTGACGGTGTATGTCGCTGAGGGGCAGCGCCGCAGCGGAATTGCTCGCCAGCTCTATGATGTGCTGCTGCCGGTTCTGAAGCGTCTGGGGTATCGCTCGGCTTATGCCGGCATTGCCTTGCCGAATGAAGGTAGTGTCGGGCTGCACGAGCGACTCGGTTTCCAGCACATCGGTACGTTTCCGCAGGTCGGATTCAAGCTCGATGCTTGGCATGATGTGGGGTATTGGCGGTTTGATTTCGGTGACGAAGGCCTTCGTCCCGAGGAGCCAATAAGCTTCCTATCCCAAATCCCAATGCCACGTTAGAGCGTCCCAGTGCGTTAGGGAGAACCTCAAAGTCCATGGGGTTTCGTACTGGAGGCCTGGAAGTCGTGACTGAGGCGGACCCGCTTTTGCGCAAACTTTTTATCCGAACATACGAACTTGGGGATGCAGACACCCGGATTTGGCGTGAATAGCCTGCGAGCGAATGCCCACTGCTTGTTTCTATCACTCCACACCAGATCTTCATGGCCGACGTTGCCGATGAGTGATCAGCGCTGAATAGCAAGGGCATCACGTAGCGGTTGCAGAAGATCTGCAAGACTGGAAATCAGGTATAGGGGCCAAGGGTACATGGGGTTGGTCTGCACGATCTGGTTTGCTGCATACAGGGTACCGGTAATCAGGAGTGAGACCACACTGGCAAATACGATTCGGCGCATGAGTGCCTCTGGGCCCGGTGCTAGGGCGGATACTGGTTCTTGTTATAGGTGAGCCTGAACTGCAAATACTCAGGCCCAGGCTTGTAAAGTGGGCAAGTTCGCCGCGTGATACAGGCCTTCAGCCCGTTGCGTAGTCCATGCGCATGCGGCGTTACGTCCTCGCCATCGCAAACGCCCAAAGGGCATTGCCAAGCAACGACTCCTCGACTTAGCATAACAAAAGTTATTTTAATGTCGAGCACCTGGCTCTGCCCAAGCGCGGACCTGGGATGCGGGCAACCGTATCCCTGTCTGCTTACCCATGGCACCTATGAGGAAACCCGATGCATACAAGAATTACAGCGCTGACCGGTACACGCTATCCCATCGTTCAGGGGGGAATGCAGTGGGTGGGGCGCGCGGAACTGGCGAGCTCGGTATCCAATGCAGGGGGGCTGGGTATCCTGACAGCCCTGACGCAGCCGACTCCCGAAGCGTTGGCTCAGGAGATCGCCCGCTGCCAGACCCTCACGGCCTTGCCGTTCGGTGTCAACCTGACCATCCTACCCACCACGTCACCTCCACCTTACGACGATTACGCGACCGCCATCATCGAAAGTGGTGTCAAGGTTGTCGAGACAGCGGGCCGCAGCCCTGCAGAACTGGTGGAGCGCTTCAAGGCCGCTGGCATCAAGATCATCCACAAATGCACGTCTGTCCGTCATGCTCTGTCGGCAGAGCGTGCGGGTGTCGACGCGGTTAGTATCGATGGTTTCGAGGCCGCCGGTCATCCTGGCGAGGATGATGTACCGGGGTTGATCCTGATTCCAGCCGCGGCAGCCGCATTGCGCATACCGATACTCGCCTCGGGCGGCATCGCCAACGGTGCAGGCATGGCCGCAGCCCTGATGCTCGGCGCCGAAGGCATCAACATGGGCACGCGCTTTATGCTCACCCAGGAAGCACCGATTCACCCGGCCATCAAGACTGCTATCGCCGCGGGCAGCGAGCGGGACACCCGGCTGATTTTCCGAGCTTTTCGCAATACTGGTCGAGTGTTCAGTAATGCGATCTCTCAGGAGGTGGTCGAGATCGAGCGCAATCCCGGGGCGCAGTTCGAGGATATCCGGCCATTGGTAGCCGGCGCGCGGGGCAGGGCGGCCCTGGAGAGGGGCGAGGTGGATGGCGGTATTCTCTGGGCAGGCCAGGCCATCGGCCTTATCGATGACATACCGACCTGCGCGGCACTGATCGAGCGGATCATGACCGAGTGCCGTCAGGCGATCACGCGCGGAGCGAACTTGTTCGGGGCGCAATCATGACCTACAGCACCCTTCGCTATGAAGTCGACGCCGACGGTATCTTGCTGCTGATCCTCGCCCGGCCGGATAAGCTCAACGCGTTCACCGTAGAGATGTGCGATGAGCTGGTAGATGCGTATGGGCGGGCCAGCCAGGACGATGCAGTAAAGGCGATTGTCGTGACCGGGGAGGGGCGTGCCTTCTGCGCAGGCATGGACCTGTCGGTGCCAGGTAATGTCTTTGGCCTTGATGAGCAGCTTGCGCCGACCCTCCAGGACATGCGTGAGCGCAGTCATCTGCCGGAGATCGAGCGAGGCGTCAGGGACACCGGCGGCCGCGTCGTCCTGGCGATGCTCGACTGCCTCAAGCCGATCATCGGTGCGATCAATGGGCCAGCCGTGGGGGTTGGCTCAACCATGTTGCTACCCATGGATTTTCGCTTTGCGTCTGCCCAGGCCCGCTTCGGCTTCGTATTCGGCAAGATTGGGGTCACACCGGAAGGTTGTTCGACCTGGTTTCTGCCGCGTATCGTCGGCCTCGAAACGGCCTTGGAATGGATGTACAAGGCTGAAATATTCGATGCCGAGGAGGCACTGGACAAAGGGCTGGTACGGGCGTTGCTGCCGGCGCAGAGCCTGGTGGCCGAGGCACGGGCGTTTGCGCTTTCCCTGGTGCGCGACCGGTCACCGGTGTCGGTTGCATTGATTCGGCAGATGCTGTTCAGAAACGCCAACCAGGCGCATCCGCTTGCCGCCCATGAGATTGAGTCGTTGGCGATGTTCTATACCAGCCAGGCCGATGGCAAAGAGGGCGTCTGCGCATTTCTTGAAAAGCGCAAGCCGCAATTTTGTGGCAAGGCTTCCAACCTGCCGTCGTTCTATCCGTGGTGACGCTACCGCCGCTTCATGTGGGACGCCTGGCCATTGTGGCCAGGCAAACCGCAACGCCTTGGTGCTGCGCCAGGGCGTGCTGCTCACTCGGTGTCGTTCTGGGTATCGGCACCTTGAGAGTGTTGCAGATGCTCTACCAGCAGACTCAAGGCTTGGCAGGCTGTTTCGGTTTCCCGCCCTAGACGCTCGAGATCGCCGTGGGCGGTCCAGGCGACGAGCAACCCGTCGAACAGCAAGACCAATGTGCGGCTGGTGGCTTGCAAGCCAGCCGCGTCGAGGCAGTTGCCAAGGACACGCTCAAGCACCTGCTCGGTCGCCTCGACGCCCACCGAATAGATCTTGCGCGCCATGTCCGGCTGGTTGCGCGACGCCCAGAAGAACAGTTCCGATTGCGCCCTGGCGACGTCCGGATTGGACGACGCCCAGTGGATGGTGCGACGCAGCATGGCGGTGACCGCCGCCGCGGGGGACGCCGCAGAAGTGGCCTGTTGCAGATACGCCTGGGGTTGGCTGAAGAGCGACTCGTAAACCGCGTAGAACAGCTCGTCCTTGGTGCGGAACACATAGTGCAGGGATGCCAGCGGACACCCGGCGGCCGCAGCGATCCGGCGGGTGGTCGCATTGGCTACCCCGTGCTCAGCGATGACTTTGACTGTCGCTTTCACAAAATCCTGTTTGCGCAGTTCAGCGCCCATTCTGGCCATCGGGCTTGCTCCTTCCTAGATGACGCGTGTCAGCCCTGTCTGGGCTTGCAGCGGCAAATCCTAGCGCAAGTACCTTTTGGCCGTCATGCAGCGCGTGGAAATGGCGGGGCAAGCCTGGTCATTTTTAAGGTAACAAATGTTTCGTAATTTCACATTTTGGTGCGCAGCGTGCTGCAAGAGAGGGCGGCGCTGGGTTTTTAGGTAGCACATATCGGTTGTTATAAAAATTATAAGATGTTGATTTAAATAATTAAAAAATAGCCAATCAGATTGGCATGTGACTTGCTCTTGGTCATTTGACTTGGTCAGTTGACCATGTTTCGGAAACAGACCCTGCCGTCAGGCCTGCTCTCGCATGAGGCACGTCGAGCGGCCACCAAGAGCTCGTGAGGAACCTCCCATGAAAGATGTGATTCAGCGCCTTGATGTTGGCCTTTCCCTTCGCCGCAGAGGGAGGTCATTGGCAGTGGCGCTTGCGGCACTGGCCACCTGCGGCGCGCTGCAAGCTGCGCAGAACGATGCCTCGCAGCTGGGAACAAAGCTGACGCCACTGGGGGGGGAATTGGCGGCCGGCGCCAATGGCAGGATCCCCGCCTGGACAGAGCCAGGTAAGCAGGACACCGGCTGGAGCTATGGGCAGGTACGGGGTCAGGCATGGAAGTTCAAGGACGACAAGCCGCTCTTCAGCATCACGGCGGGTAATGTGGCGCAATATGCGAAGCAGCTTTCCGCAGGCCAGTTGGAGCTGTTCAAGAAGATCCCGGATTACCGCATGGATGTCTATCCGACCCGACGCACCTGCGGTGCACCGGACTTTGTCGTCGACAACACGCGCAAGAACGTCGGCTTCGCCACCCTCGACGCCGATGGCGTGGCATTGCAGGATGCCCATGTGCCCGGCATTCCGTTCCCCATGCCTACGACCGGCGCCGAGGTCATGTGGAACATGAAGATGCGCTACCGCGGCGTGGGCTTCGACATGTCCAAGACGGTTTCCGGCCTGTCGCCACGTGCCGGTGGCGGGAGCTGGCTGCGGACCTCGACCGACTGGTTCATGTACACGCCGTGGGGCCAGAAAGGCAGTGCGTTGTTCTCCTCCTACGATCGCCTTGAGGTGGCAACCTACTTCTCCTACAACGAGCCCGCCGCGCTGGCGGGTCAGTCAGGTGTGGTCACGACCAAGGCCGGCGAGCAGGCCAGCACCTTCTACTACTTTCCTGGGCAGCGCCGTGTACGGCGCATGCCGTCCTATTCCTATGACGCGCCGCAGATCGGTCTGGACAACCAGTACACCATTGATGAGTCGAACATTTTCTTCGGCCCCATGGACCGGTTCGACTGGAAGCTGGTCGGCAAGCAGGAACTGCTGGTGCCCTACAACTCATTCGGCGCTTACGACGCATCCGCGCGCATCGAGGATGTCGCGCAGCAGAACGCCTTGGCGCCACAGTCCCGCCGCTACGAGTTGCACCGGGTCTGGGTGGTCGAGGCTACGGTGCGCCAAGGCATGCGCCATCAGGCGCCCAAGCGTTTGTTCTACATCGACGAGGACAGCTGGAATGGCCTGATGGCGGTTGACTACGACAAGCAAGGGCAGATCTGGAAGGTCCGTGAGGGCTACACCATTCCCGTGTACGAAACCGGCACATGCGATATGGAAGCCCAGGTCCAGTACAACCTGGTTGACGGTCGCTACCTCTACGACATGACCTCTATCGGCGTGGGCAAGAAAGACCATCGCTGGCTCACCGAGGATGCCGGCAACCCACGTCTGAAGCGTGACTTCTATACCTCGGACAACCTGCGTGCCATCAGCGAACGTTGAACCCTGACCCTTCGAGCGCCGACATGAAAACAACAATCACAAAAGCTTCTGGCCTTGCTATTGCGTGCATGACTCCCCTGGCAATGGGGTTCACCTTCGAGACCGAGTCCATCCGCGGCTCGTTCGATTCGACGATTTCCTACGGCATGGGCATCCGCACCGAGTCCCAGGGCTGCAATCTGATCAATCAGGGCACCAGCGGGCATCACCCGCCCAGCGGCTGCCTGGCCCAGACCTCCGGCATTGGTGATCAGGGCGACCTCAACTACGACAAGGGCGATCTGTTCACTCATTACCTCAAGGGCACCCATGAGCTGCTGCTGAAGATGCCCGAAGACTTCACCTTGATGGCCCGCGGCAGCTGGATACGCGATTTCGCGGCCACCGACACCAGTGGCGCGTTGTCGTTCTACACCCCTGATGGCGTCGGCAAGGACGGGCTTACCCCTTCGGCTCGCGATGACCTCGAGTTCAAGGCGCGCCTGCTCGACCTGTGGGTGAGCAAGGGCTTCGATGTCGGCGACCAGCGGGTACGCGCCCGCCTGGGCAACCAAGTGATCAACTGGGGTGAGAGCCTGTTCGTGCAAGGTGGTATCAACAACACCAACGCCTACGATATCCAGGCGCTCTCGCGCCCAGGCGTGCAGTTGAAGGAAGCGGTGCTGCCGGCACCGATGTTGAGCCTGGCCTCGGGCCTCGGCCATGGATTCAACATCGAGGCCTATTACCAGTTCGCCTGGAACAAGAGCGAGCTGCCACCGGTGGGTAGCTACTGGTCCTACACCCCGGCGCTGGGCAGCGGGATGAAGACCTACGGATTCGACGACAAGGACGCCCGCGACAGTGGGCAATGGGGCATGTCATTGCGCTGGCAGCCTCAGGACAGCGACCTGAATCTCGGCCTGTACGTGTTGCGCTACCACGACAAGCTGCCGTCCCTGACCACCCGGTTGCTGGACCCGGACACCTTCGCCGTGGCACAGAAGTGGGAGTATCCGGAAGATCGCATGCTCTATGGCATCAGTGCCAACATGCCGATCGGCGACTGGGCCGTAGGGACTGAGCTGTCCTACCGGCCCAAGGACGCGGTGCCGCTCAACCCGCTGATTGACCTGTGCAGCAACAACCGTGGCAAGTGCTGGAAGGACGAGAAGAAGTTCCAGTGGCACCTTACCGGGCTCTACAGCATGACGCCTTCCAACTCGCCCATGCTGCTCGATTTCACCGGCGCCAGCACTGGCTCGTTGCTGACCGAGCTGGTGGTCATCAAGTACCCGGGCCTGCACCGCAGCTACGACGGTGAAATCGTTGCGGCCGGTGGCAATGCCTGGCAGCTGGATCCGGAGGCGGCGCCGAAGTCGCGAGGCGACAAGACGTCATCGGGGATCAACCTGGACTTCAGCCTTACCTACGACGGTACCTTGGTACCAGGCTGGCAGGTGACGCCCGGGATCTTCTATTCGCGCTCCCTCGGTGGGCGTACTCCCAACCTTGCGGCGACATTCACCGAAGACGCCAGCAGCATGAACCTGTACCTCAACTTCGTGCGCAACCCGGCCAGCTGGCAGGTGTCGTTCAACTACGCCAAGTTCATGGGAGGCGATACGCCCTATGACCAGTTGCTCCGTGATCGCGACTACGTAGGTGTCGTCGTTTCGCGCACCCTGTGAGGCCCGTCGTGAACATGTCTATTCAGATCAAGGAAACACCGCCGCGCGGCCTTTTGGCGCGCGGTGAGGCCTGGTTGTTCGGGCATCGTGGCTGGGTGCTGGCGCTGCTCGTGTCGTTCACCCTGGGCATGGCCTGGTTTGCCGTGCAACTGCGCATGGATGCCGGGTTCGAGAAACAGTTGCCGATTGGCCATGAGTACGTGGAGACGTTCCAGCAATACCGTGGTGACCTGCTCGGCGCGAATCGCCTGACCATAGTGGTCAGGGCACGCCACGGCACCCTCTGGAGCGAAGCGGGCTTGCGTCGGTTGTCCGAAGTCACCCAAGCGGTCACGTTCCTGCCCAGCGTTTCGCGCAGCAGTGTGCGTTCGCTCTGGACGCCTAACGCCTTTGTCAACGAAATCACCGAGGAGGGCTTTCGCGCTGACCCTTTAGTACCGGGAACGGTGACTCCAGAGCGTTTGGATGCGCAGATTATCCGGCGTATCGCCGACTCCACCGCCCAGGGTGGATTCATCGGCACCCTGGTTTCCCGCGACCAGACCAGTGCGATGATCACCGCCGAGCTCAATGATTACGATGCCAACGGTCAACGCCTGGACTATGTGGCCTTCAACCGCGTGCTGGAACAACAACTGCGACAGCCGTTCGAGGATGCCGACTTCGAGATCCAGGTCATCGGCTTCGCCAAGCAGATCGGCGATATCGCCGATGGTGCGGCGGCGGTGCTGGAATTCTGCCTGCTGGCGTTGTTGCTGACGGCGGCGGCGGTCTACTGGTACTGCCATTCGCTGCGTTTCACGCTGTTGGCGCTGGGCTGCTCGATGACCTCCCTGATCTGGCAGTTCGGCAGCTTGCGTCTGCTGGGCTATGGCCTTGATCCGCTGGCGGTGCTGGTGCCGTTCCTGGTCTTCGCCATTGGTGTATCCCACGGCGTGCAACAGATCAACTACATCGTCCGCGAGATCGCCGATGGCAAGCCCGCCGAACAGGCGGCACGATCCAGCTTCCGCGGGCTGCTGGTCCCCGGTACGTTGGCGCTGGTCACTGCCCTGGTGTCGTTCGTCACCTTGCTGCTGATCCCGATCCCCATGGTCCGCGAACTGGCCATCACAGCCTCTCTGGGTGTTGCCTACAAGATCGTCACCAACCTGGTGATGCTGCCGTTGGTGGCCTCGATGCTGAAGGTCGACGCGCGCTATGCGGCCGCCGAGGAAGTATCGCGACAACAGCGGTCGCGCTGGCTGGAAGGCTTGGCGAGACTGGCGCAATGGCGTAATGCCCGGTGGGTGCTGGTGGCCGCCGTGGCCGTGTTCATGCTGGCCGTCTGGCAAAGCCACGACCGCGTGGTCGGCTCGCTCCAGGCGGGGGCGCCGGAACTGCGCGAGGATTCGCGTTTCAATCGCGACGCGGTGGCCATCGCCAGCAACTACGACATCGGCCTGGACTGGTTGAGCGTCGTCTTCGAGGTACGGCCAGGGCCAGATGGCAGCGCCAATGCCTGTGAGAATACCGCACTCGGCCAATACCAGGACCGCTTCGTCTGGGCCATGGAGGGAGTGCCCGGAGTGCTCTCGGTGGCGTCGTTCTCCTCGGCGATGCGTCAGTTCAACGAGGGCTACAACGAAGGCAATCCGAAGATGAGCGCGGTGCCCATCGACCCGATGAACTACTCGTCCCTGGCCGCCGAAGTAGGGCGCTTGCCCGGCCTGATGCGCACCGATTGCGACATGACCGCGGTGCACCTGTACCTGGCGGACCACAAGGCCACCACCATCGGCCGGGTGATCGATGCGGTGAAGGCATTCCGCGTCGCCTATCCGCAGGACGGTGTCGCAGTGCGACTGGCGTCAGGCAATGCCGGTGTGATCGCGGCGATCAACGAGGAGGTCGAGAAGAGCGAGACGCCGATGCTGCTCTATGTCTACGCCGCGATCGCCTTGTTGGTGTTCGTCGTCTACCGCGACCTCAGGGCCGTGCTGGTGTGCTGCCTGCCGCTGACCCTCGGCACCTTCATCGGCTATTGGTTCATGAAGGAGCTGCAGATTGGCCTGACCATCGCCACCTTGCCGGTGATGGTCCTGGCGGTAGGGATCGGTGTCGATTATGCGTTCTACATCTACAACCGCATCCAGCTGCACCAGGCCCATGGTCAGCCCATCGCCACGGCGGTGGCTTGCGCCCTGCGCGAAGTCGGGATCGCGACCATCTTCACCGCGCTCACGCTCGCGGTCGGCGTGGCCACCTGGTCGTTTTCCGAGCTCAAGTTCCAGGCCGACATGGGCAAGCTGCTGGCGTTCATGTTCATGGTCAACATGGTCATGGCCATGACGGTGTTGCCAGCGTTCGCGGTCTGGCTCGAACGGGTGTTCCCACGCAAGCGCCCGGTACCAATGGTTGGCGCCCTGACCCACTGAGGAGAGTGACATGCATTACCTGAAACGGGTCATGGGCATCGCGCTGCTGGCGGCGTTGCCAGCGGCCATGCCGTGGGCTGCGAGCCTGCAAGTAGTACCGGCAGTACCTGTCGCCCATGCAGCGCAGGCCATGATGCTGGGGGTGGGCAGGGCCGCGCAGCGGATCGTTGCCGTGGGTGACCATGGCATCGTGCTGCTGTCGGACGACCGTGGCCGCAGCTATCGGCAGGCTCATGGCGTGCCTTTGTCCAGCGCGCTGACGAGCGTCAGCTTCGTCGACGGCGAGCACGGCTGGGCCGTTGGCCACTGGGGCGCGATTCTGGCCAGTGCCGACGGAGGAGAAGACTGGACGGTGCAGCGCATCGATAGTGATGTCGACCGGCCGCTGTTCGCCGTGCATTTCTTCGATCGCCGGCAGGGCGTGGCGGTAGGGCTGTGGTCGCTGGTCCTGACGACCGACGATGGCGGCGTCAGCTGGACAGAGCAGACCCTGCAACCCCAGCCCGGAGGCAGCCGCGCCGACCTCAACCTGCTGAGCCTGTTCAGCGATGGGCAGGGGAGCCTTTATGCCACTGCCGAGCGTGGTCAACTGCTGCGCACGGACGATCGGGGCAAGACCTGGCGTTACCTGGATACCGGCTACCAAGGCTCGCTGTGGAGCGGTGCCGTGCTGCCTGACGGCCGCCTGCTGGTGGGTGGACAGCGCGGGACCTTGTTGCGCGGCGCGTCGGACGCAAGCGCGTGGCAGCGCATACCTCTGACTAGCCGCAGCTCGATCACTGCCATACAGGTGGAGGGCAAGCACGTGCTGGTGGCGGGGCTGGACGGCCTGCTGGTGAACAGCCAGGACGGAGGCGCCAGCTTCGAGGAGACGCGCAGCAGCGACGGCGGTTCGCTTACCGCCGCACTGATTGACGCCGATGGCCAGCCGCTGCTGTTTTCCCGGCATGGCGTGGTCGCACCGACGTCAGGTCAAGACCCTCGTTGAACCGCCCTGGCCGCATCCTTCTGGAGGGTGCGGCAGCGCTTCCTGGAGTCTGGGAATACCGTTCGCTGCTGACGGAAGGCGCGCTCAAAAAAACAACATAACAGTTGTTGCGTTAAATAAGGCGCAGCAGTAGAGTTTGGCAAAACAACAACAAATTTCGGAGGCGACTCATGCCCGAGCCCACCAGAAACGTTGATAAATTCCGCCTGCTCGGCGGCTGGGTCGAACAACCGGACGATCTGCAGCCGGCGCTCGAGGGCGATGTCAATGCCGATGTGATCATCATTGGTGCGGGTTTTGCCGGGCTCTCCACCGCCCTGGAGCTGACCGCGCTCGGCGCGAGCGTCGTGGTGCTCGAGCAGGCGTTCGCAGGCTTCGGCGCAAGCGGTCGCAATGCCGGTTACCTCGCCGGCAGCATGGGCGTTGAGTTCGAGCTGTTCCACAAGCGGCTCGGCGCGCAGCAGGCCAGGAAGGTCGTGTCTTTCTACGACGAAGGCGTGGCGTATGTGGAACGGCGGCTGAGTGAGCTTGCCATCGACTGCGACTACAACCCCAGCGGCCTGATCCGCGCCGCCATCCATCCCGCCCAGGAAAAAAGGCTGCGCCACAGCATGGCGCTGGGGCACGAGCTGGGCTCGGTGACCCGCTTCGTGGACCGTGACGAAATGCGCGCTCGCGGTATTCCGCCCGCGTTCCTTTTCGGTTGTACCCAGCACGGAGGCACGCTCGATCCTGGCAAGTACGTCATGGGGCTGCGCCAGGCGGCGTTGCGGGCAGGCGTGCGGTTGTACGAACAGACCCAACTGTTGTCCTACAGCGACGGCCCGGTCATTACCTGCCACACCGAGAAGGGATCGGCCAGCGCGCCGATCATGGTCCTGGCCACCAATGCCTACACCCCACAACTGGGATTGCTACGCGACAAGGTCGCGCCGCTGCGGGTCTCGGCCATCGAGACACAACCGCTGTCTACCGCGCAGCTCGAATCCTTGGGGTGGCAGGGCAGGGAAGGCATCGTGACCCCGCACTGGACGATGGAAAGCCACCGCCTGACAGCGCGCAACACCCTCCTGGTCACCACCAAGCAGTTGGGTTACGCCTATGGCTCGCTAACGCCGAACGCGCCGGACCACGCGGCCTACGCCGCCTTGCGCCAAGCCCTGGACGACCGCTTCCCGACATTGCGCGGGGTGGCTATCGACAGGTGCTGGAGCGGTTACATCAGCCTGGCCTACGACGCCTTGCCCGTGGTGGGCGAAGCCGGTTCGCACCGCAACATCCTCTACACCGCCGGCTGCTCGGGGCATGGTGTCGGCACCCAGTCGTTGATCGGCTATCTGCTGGCAGAGCGCATCGGGGGGATCGAGCAAGCGTTGCTGGCGGCATTGCGCCACAAGACGCCGTCGACGCTACCCGAACCCTTGCAATGGTGTGCGGTGAAAGCCGCCCTGGCCGGCGTGAACCTGCTCGACAGTGCCCTGAACCGCCGAGCGCGAGCGTCGTGAACGCAGGCACCCGCTTGCGGGTATCTGGCACGGCGCCTCCCCGATCCCCTTGTCCCATCCTGGAGAAGCAATGAACAGCTATTCGAATGAGGCCGCGCGGTTCACCGCCTGGGCCTCGATCATCGGCGGAGTGTTCGCCTACCTCAACGTCGGTTTCATGCTCATGGTGACCCAGGGCGACATGGCCGTGACGCTGCAGGGCGAGACCATGCTGAACCTGCCCGCGCAGATCAGGCAGTACTTCAGGCTGTCGATGTTCGCGGACATCCTGGGTTTCTACCTGCCGCTTCTGGCCGTTGGTGCTTACTTCTGGCGAGTATTCCGTGAGGAGGCGGGCGCGCTTGGCGACATGGCCGTCCTGGCCATCGCCACCTATGTAGTGCTTGGCGTGACCGGCGCGGGCTTGCAACTGGCGGTGCTCAATCCACTGGCCGAGCTGCACCAGGCGGGTGGCGAAGCCGTGCGAGCTGGTGCCGAGGCAGCCTGGACCACCATCGCGGTGGGCAGCCAGCGTGGCCTCTGGTGGTGTGAAGGCCCCGTCGTGCTGTTCTGGGGCATCGTCGTGGGACGCCACCTGAAGCGCGCTGGCTGGGGCAACTCGGTGCTGCTGCCGCTCAAGGTCGTCGGCGGGTGCTTTGGCCTGTATTTCCTCGCCGGCTTCTTCCAGTCCCTGGACCCGCTGACCAATGCCCTGCTGGTGATCGTGGTGCTGATCTTCCCGTTCTGGATGATGCTGTTCGGCCTGCAGTTGCGACGCCGAGCGCTGCGCCTGGCAGTGGGGGCCTGATCGACCCCGCTCCATCCCTTGCTTG
This sequence comes from Pseudomonas sp. TE6283, assembly GCF_054060555.1. Lineage (NCBI taxonomy): Bacteria > Pseudomonadati > Pseudomonadota > Gammaproteobacteria > Pseudomonadales > Pseudomonadaceae > Pseudomonas > Pseudomonas sp. TE6283. The sequence goes on along the minus strand of NZ_JBSSDH010000007.1, from coordinate 126,010 downwards.
CTGAACCTGAAGCGCCACGCGGTGGCGAAGCACAATCGAACAATAACAGCGTGAGGCTTCTGTCATGGCTGAAAAGCCCCCCTCCCATTCATTGGATCTCAAGCGCCGGCAATTGCTGAAGTTTGCTGGTGCTACCGCAGCCGTCGGCAGCCTGGGCCTGCAGGTCGGGCTGGCCGGCGCCGATGATCACTCATTGGATGCACACGGCGATGAAGAAGGCATCCTGGATGTCGCGATCATCGGTGCGGGCATGGCCGGGCTCACCGCGGCCCGCGACCTGCAGAACGCCGGGTGCCATTCATTCCTGGTGCTGGAGGCTCGCGACCGTGTCGGCGGCCGGGTGCTCAACTACGACCTGGGCTCAGGCTACATCTCCGAGGTGGGCGGCCAGTGGATCGGGCCAGGCCAGACGGCTGTGGCCGACCTGGCCCGTGAACTCCAGGTGGACACCTTTCCCACCTACTACCAGGGAAAAACGGTAGTCCTTGGCGGGGACGGGCGCCTGGAAATCGACCTGAAAGGCACTTTCGGCACCGATGAACACATCGGCGCGAAGCTCAGCGAGCTGTCCAGGTCGGTACCCTCCGGTGCGCCGTGGACCTCGCCCAAGGTCGCCGAGCTGGACAAGTTGTCGGCAGGTGATTGGCTGGCGCAGCAAGACATCAAGCCTGAGGACCGGGCCGGTTGGGACACCAGTTTCATGCTGACCTGCGGTGTGGCACCGGCCAGGATGAGCCTGCTGCACTTCCTGTCGATGATCAACTCGGCGAGCTGCGACTACATGAAGCTCGACTCGATCAAGGACAGCGCCCAGGGCACGCGATTCGTCGGTGGCTCGCAGGCGTTGTGCACCCGTATGGCCGAGCAGTTGGGCGACAAGGTACGCCTGGCTTGCCCGGTGCGCGAAATTGCCGACTGGGACCGCGAGGTGGTGAAGCTGCAAACCGACCAAGGTGTCATACGCGCTCGCCGGGTGATCGTGGCAATCCATCCAGCGCTGTGCAACCAGGTGCGCTTCCAGCCCGCCTTGCCCGAGGGGCGGGCGGCACTGCAACGCGCCTGGCCGGCCCATAGCCCGGCGCGCAAGACCGCCATGGTCTACAAGCGGCCGTTCTGGCGCGAAAAGGGGCTCAATGGCCACACCCTGCAGGTCAGGGGGCCACTGCTGTGGGCCTGGGACAACTCGCCACCCAACGGTGAGATCGGCGTGATCAACGCGTTCGTCGTCAATGCCATGTTGCCCTCCGAGCATCAGGCCGCACAGCAGGTGCTGACGCAGCTCTACGCCCGCTCCCTGGGCGAGGAAGCCTTGCAGCCGGTCGGTTACCACGACCATGACTGGGGGTTGACCGACCCCTGGAGCCTCACCTGCGTGTCCGCGATCCCGCCCGGTTTCTGGAGTGAGCATGGCCAATCGTTGCGCCCACCCTGCGGCAACCTCATCTGGTCGGGTACCGAAACCGCGGATATCTGGGCGGGGTACATGGATGGCGCGGTGCGTTCAGGCCATCAAAGTGCGCTACAGGCGCTTGGTTCGCTGCGGCGGGTATAAGGGGCAAGCATGAAGAAGAAATTGTTGTGGGCCAGCGGGTTGCTGCTGGTGGCACTGCTGGCGTGGTTCGGACATGACCTGCTGGGCCTCTACCGCCTCGTCGCCTACATAGACACCACGACCCAGGCTTATGAAGCGGATGGTCCCTGGCCACAGACCGTGGATGCCTGCTTTGGCTGCCATGGCGCGCGCGGGAGCTCGCTGCATCAGCGCTATCCCAGCTTGGCGGGGCAGCCCGCCGAGTATCTCAAGGCGCAGTTGCACAGCTTTGCCAACGGCACCCGCCACTTCCCGAACATGCAGCCGCTGGCAATGAGCCTCGGCCAGGCAGAAATCGACAAGCTGGCCAGCTATTACGCGCGCCAGACGCCAATGGACAACCACACCTTCCAGCCAGACCCAGCCTTGCGCCAGCAGGGCGAGCAACTCGCACAGGCGGGTGCATGCAGCGCCTGCCATGGCGAGAAGCTGATGGGCCAGGGCCCGTTCCCGCGCCTGGCGGGGCAGGGCGCCGATTACCTGCAAGTACAACTGGACGCCTTTGCCCAGGGTAGCCGGGTCGACCCGACCGGTTCAATGAAAGCGATCACCTCCACGCTGTCGGCCCAGGACCGCAAGGCACTCGCCCATTACCTCGCCGCGTTGGCGGCCGCATCGAAGTAAAGCCCTCATACCTCAAGAAAGAGACCTGTGCTATGGAAACCAGAGATGTTCTTGCGTTGCTCACTTGCGTGCTCCTGGTGGTTTCAGGGGGGACCTATGGCATCAAGTTCTTGCGCAAAGGCAACGTCCTGCTTGGCCTGGAATGGCTGATCGTGGCGTTTTCCGGAACCAATTTCCTGATCTACCTGCTGACTCAGTCGCAGATTTCCTACGGCATTTCGTTTTTCTGCGATGCCTTCTCCCGAGGCTTCGGCATCCCCATCGTCACGGTGCTCGGCCTGATGGCGGTGACCCACAACTTCCGGCCTTCGGCGGGCAAGGACGTGTTGATCTTCGCCATCACTTTTGCCGCGACATTGGTGATGATCAAGGCCGACTTCCTGGCCAAGCCCCTGCCGTACTTCTACGTGGTCATGTGGGCTGGCTACACGGTCTACCTTGCTTACTTCATCAGCCGCCTGGTGATGGTCGGTGAGTACCTGCACGCGTTCGGAGTCTCGGTGGCGGCGATGCTGGGGCTGATGGTGGCCTGCATCTATGACTTCTTCCCCATTCCCGGGGACGACACCAAGGCCGTGTTCATGTCGATAGCGCTCGCCAGCTGGTCCTTCATGATGATCCAGCTGTACTACGCGTTCTTCGCCCTGAAACGGGCAAGACACCAGGCATTGCCAGTGCGCTGACGCGCTTCGGTTTTCAGCGCTGTGACCGCTTGCGCGGCCGCAGTGAGCATCCACCAGGAGTACCTAGACAATGTCGATCGAGCAAGTCGCACCGGCAGTAGAACGGATGCGCGAGGTTTTCGCCCAACAGCGCCAGGCCTTCGCCGCAGAGCGCTACCCGTCCTATGCAAGCCGACGGGCCAACCTGCTGGCGCTCAAGGCGCTGGTGCTGGAGAACGCCGAGCGTATCGCAGCCGCCGTTTCCACCGATTTCGGCCACCGCTCCGAGCACGAGACCAAGATGCTCGATATCTTCGGCCTGGTCAGCGAAATCAACCACGCCATCGGCTGCCTGAAGCGCTGGATGAAACCACGCAAGCGCGGCGTCGGGATCTGGTTCAAGCCTGCGCGGGCCGCGGTGTTGGCCCAGCCGCTCGGAGTCGTCGGGATCGCGGCGCCCTGGAACTACCCCCTGTACCTGACGCTGGGTCCGTTGTGTGGCGCCCTGGCCGCCGGCAACCGGGCCATGATCAAGGTCGCCAGCGACTCGAGCCACTATGGGCGCTTGCTCGCCGAACTGCTGGGCAAGTGCTTCGACGAAGACCTGGTGGCGGTGATTCAACCTGGCGCCGGGATCAACGACGGCTTCTCCCGATTACCGTTCGACCACTTGATCTTCACCGGCTCGCCGGCGGTGGGCCGGCAGATCATGCGCAATTGCAGCGAGAACCTGACGCCGGTGACCCTGGAGCTGGGCGGCAAGTCACCGACTGTCGTGGCACCCGGCTATTCATTGAAAAGGGCCGCCGAAACGGTGCTATGGGGCAAATGCCTGAATGCTGGCCAGACCTGCGTCGCCCCTGACTACCTGTTCCTGCCTGCAGGCAGCGAGGATGAGTTCCTCGAGCACGCCAGGGCGGCGGTGTCCCGCAACTACCCCCAGCCATTGGCCGACAACCCTGACTACACCTGCATGATCAATGCGCGTCAGCTGGCACGCGTCGAGGCGCTGTTGGCGGACGCCCGGGACAAGGGCGCGCGCGTGGTCGCGCTGGCGGACGCCGAGGGTGCGCGCCGGGCGGGTAAGCTGACGCCGCACCTGGTGTTCGATGTGCGCGACGACATGCTGATCATGCAGGAGGAGATCTTCGGGCCGGTGTTGCCGGTACTGGCCTATCGCAAACTCGAGGACGCGATAGGCTACATCAATGCCCATGAGCGACCCTTGGCGCTCTACCTGTTCGACGAGGATGCCGAGCGTGTCGAGAGCGTGCTGCGTCAAACCCTGTCCGGGGGTGTCTCGGTCAACAGCGTGATGCTGCATGTGCTGCAGGAGAACCTGCCGTTCGGTGGCGTGGGCAACTCAGGGCTTGGTCATTATCACGCCGAAGAAGGGTTCCAGACCTTCAGCAAGATGCGGCCGGTGTTCTACCAGGCCAAGCTCAATGGCAGCTTCTTGCTCAAACCGCCTTATGGCCGCCTCACCCAGGGCCTGCTGCGGATGATGTTGCGTTGAGACAGTTTGCTGAGCGGGGCTGACGGAGCTACATCGAGTTGACGCTACGATCGTCATGCCCTTTTTGCGCTCTTCGGGGCGCTTTTTTTGGCGCCGAGGTACAGCATTCACGGCCTCCCTCACACTTGCTGGCGACGCAGATGACGCGCTGGATGGCATTGACCATGCTGCAACAGTGGAGGGTATTCAGGAACCGCCCGTGCCTGGCAGGGCGGCTCGATTCAGGTACAAGAGCGTCAGGCCTGGGCAATCCACTCGGCGGCGCGTTCGGCGATCATGATCGTGGCCGCGTTGGTATTGCCGCCGACCAGTGTCGGCATGATCGAGGCATCGACGACGCGCAGGCCCTCGATACCGTGGACACGCAACTGGCTGTCCACCACCGCCATCTCGTCCTGGCCCATCTTGCAGGTGCCGATCGGGTGGTAGATGGTGTCGGTGCGCTTGCGCAGCAGTTCGATCATCTGTTCGTCGTCATGCAGGCCGGCGCTGTAGATATCCCTGAGTCCGAAGCTGCTCATGGGCGTCTGGGCAATGATGTCCCGGGTGATGCGATAGCCCTTGAGCAAGGTCGCGACATCGTCGTCGTGCGCCAGGAAATTGGGGTCGATGCGGGGTGCCTTGCGCGGGTCGGGGGAAGCCAGGCCGACACTGCCGATGCTCTTTGGACGTAGCACGCACACATGGCAACTGAAGCCATGGCCCCAGTGAAGCTTGCGGTTGTGGTCATCCACCGTGCCGATTACCGCATGCAGCTGGATGTCTGGACGCTCCAGGGCCGGATCGGTCTTGAGGAAAGCGCCGGCCTCGGCGCAGTTGCTGGCAACCGGGCCACGGCGATGGCGAGCGTAGTCGTACATGGCCTTGCCCATCTTCACGCCGCCACTCAGGGAGAAACCCAGCAGCGAGGTGTCGTTGCTCTTGTAGCACAGCACCACATCGGCGTGGTCGCGCAGGTTCTGGCCCACGCCGGGGAGTTCATGGCGCAGGGCGATGCCCTGGGGCTCGAGCTCGGCCGACGCGCCAATGCCGGAGAGCATCAGCAGGTGCGGGCTGCCAAAGGCACCTGCCGACAGCACGACCTCCTTGCGTGCCCTCAAGTGCACGCGCGAACCCTTGATCAGCGCCTGTACCCCCGTCGCTTGCTTACCCTGCAGGACGATGCTTTCGACATGGGCATGGGTGAGCACGGTAAGGTTGCTGCGATGGCGGACCGGTTTGAGAAAGGCCGTTGCGGTGCTCCAGCGACGGCCGTCGCGAATGGTCACGTCGTAGTAGCCTGCGCCTTCCTGATGGCTGCCATTGAAGTCGGGGTTATAGCTGTGCCCTGCACGGATCGCCGATTCGACGAAGGCTTCGGTGGCCGTGTGGCGATTCGCCGGGCTGACGTGGAGCTCACCTTCGCCACCGTGATACTCGCTGCTGCCAGCGTGGTGCGTTTCGCTCTTGCGAAAATACGGCAGCACGTTGTCGAAGCCCCAACCTTCATTGCCCAGCGCCTGCCAGTCGTTATAGTCGTCGTGGTGGCCGCGGATATACACCATGCCGTTGATCGAGCTGCTGCCTCCGAGCACTTTGCCCCGTGGCTGGTAGCCCACGCGCCCACCCAGGCCCGGCTGCGGGGTGGTCTTGAACGCCCAGTTGACATGGCGGGTCGGCAGGATGGCCGCGACACCGAGCGGAGTATGGATCAGCGGTGAGCGATCCTCCGGCCCTGCCTCGAGCAGGCATACGGTGACACTGGGGTCGGCACTGAGGCGATTGGCAAGGACACAGCCGGCGGAACCGGCGCCCACAATCAGGTAATCGAATTCCATATTGTTGTTCTCAAGGGAATGATTGACAGGTCTGGATGAATCAGTGAACGAATTGCGCTAGCCATCCCAATTCGTGTGGTCATGGACGAAGTCCAGGATGTGGCGCCGTGCTTCCTGGGCCTGAGGCAGCGCCGCGATCATCTGAAAGACGTGGGGCAGTTGCTGCCAGATCTCCAGGCGAACCTGCACGCCGGCCGCGGCTGCCTTTGCGGCGGCGCGCACGGCGTCGTCCAGTAGCATCTCGCTGCTGCCCACCTGGAGCAGCAGCGGCGGCAGCCCCTCGAAGGAACCGAACAGCGGCGAAACGCCAGGCGAGGCGTGTTGTTCGGCGGGTGCGTAGAAACCGCGGACGGCGATAGCGAAAGGCAGGGTGAAGATTGGATCTTGCCGGGCATTGCCCAACACGCTCGCGCCACTGAGGGTGAAGTCGAGGAACGGCGATAGCAGCACTGCACAGCTTGGCAGGCGCGCCCTTTCGTCCCTTAGCCGCTGGAGCAGCGCGAGCGCCAGGTTGCCGCCAGCGGAGTCGCCGGCGATCACGATATGCTCGGCCTTCACGCCCTGTTCGAGCAGCCAGCGGTAGGCGCCTTCTGCTTGGTCGAGCGCCGCAGGGAAGGGGTGCTCGGGCGCCAGGCTGTAGTCCAGCATCAGCGCGCGGGCCTTGAGCGGCTTGCACCAGTCGGCAACCATCGCCGCGTAGATCTGCGGGGTATAGGCGACGAAGGCGCCACCATGGATATACAGCACCACGCGCTCAGGCCTGCAACTGGCCGGTGACAGCCAGTGCGCGGGAATGCCATTGCACGACACCCTGACCCGATGCACGTCGGTCGGCAGTGCCTTGCCTTGATGATCCAGCTGCGCGAACTGCTTGCGCAGGCGGGGGATATCGATGCCCAGGCCGTGGCGGGATTTCACCAGTACGCGCAGCAGCAGGTTGAGCAGCCTGCGCTGCCACCGACCGTCAGCCGGGTCGATGACACGGGTATGGGCGCGTGTTCTGGCAGGGGCGTTCATGAGGCCACCTTGCGTGACGCTGAAGCCGGCCAGCGGTAATCGCGCAGCTGCTGGCGCAACTGAATCTTGCTGACCTTGCCGGTGGCGGTGTGGGGAAGGGCTTCGACGAACACGACATCATCAGGGATGCAGAAGCGCGCGACCTGGCTGCCGTAGAGTGCCAGGATCGCCTCGCGGGTCGGCGCTTGACCAGGCTTGGCGACAACCACCAGCAGTGGGCGTTCGTCCCATTTCGGGTGGGCAATTCCCAGTGCGGCGGCTTCAGCGACGGCCGGGTGCCCCATCGCGATGTTCTCCAGCTCGATGGAACTGATCCACTCGCCACCGGACTTGATCACATCCTTGGCGCGGTCGGTGATCTGCATGAATCCATCCTGGTCGAGGGTCGCGACATCGCCAGTCGGGAACCAGCCGTCGAGCAACGGGCTTTGCGCATTGCGGTAGTAATGGTCGACCACCCAGTGCCCCCGCACGACTAGTGCCCCGGAGGTCTTGCCGTCACGCGCAAGCTCGTTGCCAGCATCGTCCACGGTTTTCAGGTCGATGCCGAACGGTGGGCGGCCTTGCTTGATGCCGAGGGCAAAGCGCGCTTCCTCGTTCAGGGACAGGTGCGCCGCTTTCGGGGTATTGACGGTACCCATCGGCGACATTTCGGTCATGCCCCAGGCGTGCTGGATTCGGATACCGAACGCTTGCTCGAAACTACGCATCAGCGCCGGCGGGCAGGCAGCACCACCGACCACCAGGCGCTGGAGGCTGGACAGGCGCTTGCCTGTCGTCTGCATGTACTGTTGCAGGCTCAACCATACGGTGGGAACACCGGCAGAGAAGGTGACTCGCTCCTGCTCGAACAGCCTGAAGACACTTTCGCCGTCCAGGCCGGAACCCGGCAGCACCAGCTTGGCGCCCACCAGGGGGGCGGAGTAAGGCAGCCCCCAGGCATTGACATGGAACATCGGCACAACCGGTGCGACAACCTCGCGGGCAGACAGCGAGAGCGAGTCCGGTAGCGCGCTGGACAGTGCGTGCAGCAGCGTCGCTCGGTGGGAATAGAGCACCCCCTTGGGGTTGCCGGTGGTCCCGGAGGTGTAGCATAGCGCCGCCGCCGCGTTCTCATCGAGCCGCGGCCAAGTGAACGTTGCAGGTTCTGCAGCCAGCAGGTCCTCATAGCACAGCAGTCGGGTTTCGCCTGCAAGTGGCAGGTGCGCCGCGTCCGACAGGGCTATCCAGTGCTTCACGCTTGGGCACTGCGCGGCAATGTCGGCCACCAGGGGGGCGAAGCTTTCGTCAAAGCACACCACCTGGTCTTCGGCGTCCCTGATAATCCAGGCAACCTGCTCCGGGTACAGGCGTGGGTTGATGGTGTGGGTGATCGCGCCCATACCCGATATCGCATAGTAGAGCTCGAAATGCCGGTAGCCGTTCCAGGCCAGGGTGCCTACCCGGTCGCCCGGTCGGATACCCAGCCGGGCCAAGGCGTTGGCCGCTTGCCTGGCGCGCTGGTGGGCGTCGGCGTAGGTGTAGCGATGGAGGATGCCCCCTGGGAGACAGGACACGATCTCGGTATCGCCGTGATACCGCTGCGCATGCTCCAGCAGTGAAGGAATGGTCAGGGGAAGCGTCATCATTTGACCTAGCATGGTAGTTCGCCTTTTTACCTTTCTTGTTCTCATGCACCGGCCCGGGGCGGTGTCGCCACAGGGCCGTGGGCGTCATGTCGTCAGCCTGCGACCTTGGAGGGTTGCGGCGTGAGCGCTCGCTGCTGGGCGCGCTGGAATTCCAGGCGATGGTCCTCGACGGGGTCTTTCAACAGCATTTTCTTGTCGCGCCCGTAATGCATGAAGACAAACCACGGGTAGGACCGGCCCTGACGGGGCAGGAAGTGCTGGTCGCGCTGGATGTAGCCAGACTTCATGGAGTTCATGATCCCGTCGCTCAAGGCGTTGTTGGCATTGTCATACGGGGTCACGACATCGAAGCCGTTGCGTTCCATGTAGCGGAACAGCCGGCACAGGTACTTCGCGGCCAGGCCGACCTTGAGGGTCCACGACACGTTGGTGTAGCCAAAGATCCATGCCATGTTCGGCAGGTTTTCCAGCAGCACGCCCTTGTAGGTCATCTGCTCGCCCACCGGGTGAGGGATGCCATCGACTGACACGCTCATGCCGCCGAGCACCTGCAAATTGAGCCCGGTGGCGGTGATGATGATGTCGGCCGGCAGTTCCTTGCCGGACTTCAGGCGAATGCCTTGCGCGGTGAAGCGTTCGATGTGGTCGGTCTCCACCGACGCCTGGCCATTGCGAATGGCTTTGAACAGATCTCCGTCGGGCACCGCGCACAGGCGCTCGTCCCAGGGCATGTAATGCGGGGTGAAGTGGCGCATGTCGGCGTTCGGTCCCACCTGGCGGCGCACGTGCGACAGAATCACCCTGCGCATCAGGCGTGGCCACTGCCGACAAGCAAGGTAGATCGCCCGGTACAACAGGATATTGCGCTTGCGTGCCAGACCATAGGCCCAGCTCGCTGGCATGAAACGTGAGAGCGCGGCCGTGAGCTTGTCGTTCGAAGGCAGCGAGTAGATGTAGGAGGGCGAGCGCTGCAGCATGGTGATGTGGCGGGTCTTGTCGGCCATGGCCGGGATCAGCGTGGCTGCCGTGGCGCCACTGCCGATCACCACGACATGCTTGCCGCGGTAGTCCAGGTCCTCAGGCCAATGCTGCGGGTGGATGCGCACGCCATTGAAGTCCTCCTCGCCCGGGAAACGGGGCAGAAAACCGTCGTCGTGGTTGTAGTAGCCGGTGCAGCAGAGCAGGAAGCGGCAGGTGTAATGCCGGATATCCCCACTGGCCTCGTGCAGGGCCGTCAACTGCCACAGGCGCTGCTGGCTGCACCAGTTGGCATTGAGGGTCTTGAGCCCATGGTGGATCTTGTCGGTGAGGCCGTACTGCCTTGCCGTGTCCTGGATGTAACGGCGGATGGAGGCGCCGTCGGCCAGCACTTTAGGGCTGTCCCACAGGCGGAACTTATAGCCGTAGCTCAGCATGTCCGAGTCGGAACGGATGCCGGGGTAGCGGAACAGGTCCCAGGTTCCACCAATGCATTCACGCCGTTCCAGTATGGCGAGATTCCGGTTGGGGAACTCTTCGATCAGGTGGCACGCCGTGCCGATGCCGGACAGGCCCGCACCGATGATCAAGGTGTCGAAATGAAGGTTGCTCATGGGGTCTCCGCGCCTTCGGGGGCTGACCAAGTTGTTGAGTGAACGATGGGCATCAGCGCGACCAGTCCCTGAGTGGGTCCGGGGCTACTGACAGGGGCGCACGGGACTTTTGCCCAGGTATGCGGGCGAGAAGGGATGCCATGAGCATGGCGATCGATGACAGGACGCAGGCCAAGAGGCGCGTGGCCGGCAGCGAATGGGGGAGTGGAGTCGTGCATGCGATGAGCTCCGTTGATTGTTGTTGTTTTACTGGACTGTAATCCGCTTCAAAATTTAACGCAACGATTGTTATGTTTAGTTTGAGCACCTTCTGCCGAGCGCTGAACGATCGGTTGATCACACGACGGAGAATGGGCGAAGACTATGCGTTCGCCCTTCGATGGATCAGCGGGGGGCGGGTGCGAAACCAGCGATGTAGTGCGCCAGCGCTTCTGCCTCGGCTTGCGAGAGTAGGCCGGCAGTCACATTCATGGCCCCATTGGGGTCTGTTCGAGTGCCTTGCTTGAACGCCAGGAGCTGGCTTAACAGATAGGCTTTTCCCTGGCCCGCCAAGCGCGGGCCGGCAGCCCCTCCCATGAGATCGCCACCGTGGCATGCACTACAGCCACGCGCTGCAACACTTGCCTGCCCCTTGGCCGACAGCTGTTCATCCGGTGTTGGACGGTCGCTGCTGTGAGGTGTCTGCCTGGCAAAATACTGTGCCAGTGAATGTATCTGGGCCTCACTCAATGACGCTGCCAGCGGCTCCATTTGCGCACTGTGCCGTTTGCCCGAGGCAAATGCCTGAAGCTGAGCCTGGAGGTAGCTGGCCTGCTGCCCCGCGAGGGCTGGGTACTGCTGGTTTTGTGATTGTCCAGAAACGCCATGGCAGCTGGAGCAGGTATCCTGCGGCTGGGGCCAGGCGCCAACATCGGCGTCGTAGCGGGCGTAGTGGCTTTCCAACGCGTTCATGAACCGATAGCCCGCCAATAGCTGCGGCCCCACGGTGGCCCCTGCCACCAGAAGCCCCGCCACGCCCAGCGCAATACCGATCAGCATAGCTCGTCTCATCATGCGTTCCTCCCATTGGATACGAGCGCCTGCAGCGCCTCCAGGGCGGCGCGGTGGCCGGAGCGGACCGCGCCATCCATGCCACTGGCCCAGATATCCGCCGTTTCGGTGCCCGACCAGATCAGCCGGCCGACAGCAGGTTTCAGGTAACGCCCCCAGCGGGTGAGAAAACCAGGAGGGATGGCGCCGACGCAGGTCAAGGTCCAAGGGTCGACCTTCGCCCAGTCGTGATCGTGGAATTGCCTGACCTGCAACGCTTCATCACCCAATGCCTGGGCAAAGATCCCGGCGAGTGTTCGGTTGGCCCGCTCGGCGTCATGGCTAAGCTGGGCGCTGCGCACGAACGCTGAAAGGACGCCGATGCTGCCATCGGGCGGTGAGTTGTCGCACGAAAAGATCAAGGGGCCATCGGCCTGGCTGATCTGCCCATTGAGCCCTTTGTCTCGCCAGAATGGCCGATCGTAGACATGCACCGTCTTGCGCATCGGTGCATGGGTCGGCCACAGCCGCTGCAATTGTGCGCGCCCCTCGGGCAGAGGGGGATCGAATGTGATCTGGTTGCAGAGCGCGGGATGCAGCGCAACGATGACCTGGCGTGCGCGAAGCAGACCCCGGTCAGTGTGTATCTCGACAATGTCCTTGTCCCAACTGGCGAGCTTGCGTACCGGGCAGGACAATTTCAGCCGTTCGCCCAACGCTTGCGCCATGTGCGTGCTCAACACCTGGGAGCCCCCGACGAATCGGGTTTCCTGGGCACCGCCCTTGAAACCTTCGAGTTTTTCCATGCTGCAGTCGGCGGAGTTGATCAGCGAGAGGTAATGCAGCAGGGCCAGGCTGGCAGGCGGCGTACCAGTGGTCAGGCCTATGGAGGTGTCGAAGCTGAACCGGCTCGCGTTATCGAGGCCTTGGGCAGTCAGCCACTGGGCGACCGACAGCTTGTCGATTTCGGCCGCGTCCGGCGCGGTCCAGGGCTCTTTGCTCGGCACCCGCCGCGACAATTGGTTGAGCTTTTCTGTGATGGGGTTGCCAGGTGCTGCGCCGAGGTCTTCTTCGTACCGCGCATCGCCTGCCAGGTAGACATTGCGGCCTTCGTAGTAGCTCGGGAAGGTTTCGACCTCCAGTTCGCGTGCCAGATCGAAAATGGCCGTCTGCCCAGGGCCGACCCATTGCCCGCCGGCTTCGCAGATAATGCCGTTGCCGAGTTGATGGTTGTAGGTGCGTCCGCCTACTCGGTCCCGCGCTTCCAGCACGGCAAAGGACGCGCAACCAGCACGATCCAGGTCCCTGGCTGCCGTAAGGCCGGCAAGCCCGGCACCGATGATCACCACGTCGAATACATCCTGTGGGTGGGCTTCCACAGTCAAGGCCATCGCTCGACCTGCCAGCCCCGTTCCACTTGCCAATGCCACACCTGCGAGCGCCTGCAAAAGCAGGCGCCGGCGGCATGACGACGATGAGGTTTTGTCGTCTGGGTTCATCTTTGCCTCGGCACGCTATTGTTTTATTTAAATAACCGTAGTTATGTAAAATAGCGTACCGTGGTCGCCATGCAAAGGGGCGATGGCCGCTCGTCATCGCTAAATGCATGCAAATCGAGCAACTCGCTGCCATCGAGCGTTTGGAGGGGGGCAGGGCTTCACGGTGGCGTGGCCATGGATATTCGCAAGCCGCCTGCGAAAGCCAAGGAGGCCCGAGAAAGAGGCGATGGGAAAGACAGCTTGGGTACAGCCAGCAAAGCATTGAGCTTGAACAAGACTGCATTGGGGGGAGAGCCCGGCTACATTGGCTGTGCCAGGTGCATCAGGGCCAGACGATTGCTTGTCTGGCCTGTCAGGTTGGATTACCTGGTTTTACGGGGGCGGCTGGCCATCGCAGGCGGCGCTATCAGCGTGATGAGGCCCTCGAGCAAGGCGTTTCCTCGCTCGGCGCTAAAGCGCTCTGGCTCGATCGGCATCATCATCATCCACCCATCACAGATCGTGCTGATCTGCTCCGCCAGCACATCGGCAGGTATATCGTCGCGGATCTTGCCCTGACGCTGCTCTGCCTCGATCACGCCGGTGAACACCTGGCGGAACTTGGCATACCGTTGCTTGATGACATTGGCGAACGCCGGTTCATGCCTGGCGTGGGTCAGCAACTGCAGCCAGGAAAGCCAGAGCGTCGACTCGCCGACATTGACCCATTCCATCCATTGGCGGAGCAACGACGGGATGTTCATGTCCAGTTGATTCGATGCCAGTAGCGCATCGACCTGGTCGAACAGGTTCTGGGCGACCTCGGTGATCATCTCTTCCTTGTTGGCAAAGTAATAGGTGACCGCGCCAGTGGTGCAGCCCGCGTGCTTTGCGACATTGCGCATTGACGCCCCCATGTACCCATCCCGCGCGATAACGGCAATGGCCGCCTCCAGTAGTTCTGCACGTTTGGCGTCTCGATCACCCACCGGCCGACCTCGGCGCGCCGCCGTGCGGGGGGCGTTGTCACTGGCCGAGGAGGGGGTGGTGTTGGCAGGGGCTTTGGAATCAGGCATGGGTTCTCAAGAGTTCAGGTCGAAAACGTATCTGGATCAGGTGGCTGGCTTGCATGTTGAAGCCAGCATAGATAAATCGAGCGCGGATTACACCCGCCTGCAGACCAGGAAGGGGCGCCAGACCATAAAAAAATCGGCGTTGGCGGGTCAGGTGCCGGCGCACCCGGCGACTGCCACGGCGCGGATCTCCACGACCAATTCAGGCAAAGCCAGCTCTGTAACGCCGACTGCCGTCCAGGAGGGGTAGCGCGCAGGGAAGTACTCATCCTTGATGCTGGCGAACACCGGCATGTCGGCCCGTAGCTGGGTGTGGAAAGTCGTCAGCTCGACCACATCCGCCAGGCTCGCGCCGGCAGCGTGCAGAACCTTGGCCAGCGACTGGAATGCCAGGTGGGTCTGCGCTACCACATCTTCGCCAGGTTTCATGTCGCTATCTATACCGACCTGCCCCGACACCCAGATGAGGTCGCCCACACGGGTGGCCTGAGAGAAGTGGAACTGATCGTAGAGTGTTTGGGTAGGTGGCGGGTTGATGGACTGACGCTTCAACGGTTTGATGGTCATGGTGTACCTCCTCAGACAACTTGGCGGAAGGTGGGGTGGCGGAAGGGCGCGCCTGGCGAGAGGTGGGTAAGCTCCTCGGTGAACAGTACGCCTTGCTGCGGATATCTGGCTTTGCTGTTCTTGGGTAATGGCCTGAAGGTGGCGTCGTCACCAAAGAAGCGGAATACAAAGGTGTGGCGGCTGGGGAAGTCAGGGTCGACCGGGGCGCCTCCGTGCAGCGAGGCAGGGTGCAGCAGCACCACGTCACCCGGTTCGGTGGCCCAGGACAGGATGTCGTATGCGCTTGGATCACGCTTGCGCTCGGCCTCGATATCCGGGAGGCGGGGCAAGGCGCCGTTGTCATGCAGTGGTTGGGTCGGATCCTCGGGGTCGGCGAACGTGGTGCCGTCGTAGCGCGGCCCACGATGCGAGCCGCGGACAATTTCCAGTGCATTGCGCTGCGGGACGGACTCGAAGCTGATCCAGGCATTGCCCCAATGTTCGCCTGCCCACGGCAAATAAGAAGTGTCCTGGTGCCAGAGCGTGCGTGAGCCTTGGCCACCGGCTTTGAGAAAAACCTCCTCGGCGAAGTACCAGACGTTTCTGGAGCCCCAGATGTGAGCGAAGAGATTACCCAGGGGCAGGGACGCGACGAGCGCCTCGAGCCGTTGCTTGGCCAGAGGATTGGCATTGTCCACATGAGACTGCTGCGTTGTGCCCGCGAACATTCGGGTGGCATGTGGGCCGTGGTGTTCAACGGCCCATTCATAAGCCGCGCGACAGCGCGCCAGCTGCTCTTTGTTCAGCAGCCCTTTGACCAACACGGCGCCATCGTCATGAAAAGCCCTGGCTATCGAGTCCTGCATGAGCGTTCTCCCGGAACGTTTTTTTATCGGTATCCGGGAGGCTAGCAACCAGTTCAATATAAAACAACATAAGTTATGTAAATGTGCGTTTCACGTCAGGAATCAGCTCAAGGCTTGGACATCCAGTCGATCACCGCTGCGTAGTCCTGCGCCGTGCAGTCCATGCACAAGCCCCGTGGCGGCATGGCGTTGAAGCCCTCGGTGACGTGCTTGACCAGCACTTCCTGGCCCTGGGCAAGCCGTGGCTTCCAGGCTTCGGTGTCGCCTTTCCTAGGCGCCATGGGCAGCTGGCCGTTATGGCACATCTGACAGCTGCGATTAAACACGCTTTCCGGGGCCTGCGTTGCGTGGGCTAGGGGGGCCAGCGACAGGCAGAAGGAGAATATCAATACGCTTTTCATGGCTATGCTCTCACGATTTTGTTTTTGAATATCGAATGTTATTTAAAATCGAGGGCGCACATGGTGCGACATGTTGACGCACGTCAATCCCGTCGCATATTCAAAACGCATCATCAACGGTGTGCGCAGCAAGTCAGCCCAGGCGCTGTTTACCTCGCAACATGCGGCTGCGTGCGTGTGAGGCCCTTCTGGCACGGCGGGTGCTGATTGCCGAAGGCCGGACGGGATATGACGCTTGGCCCGCCGTAGCGCGACTGCTTCATCAGCAGGAGCCGGAGTTTTCATGCCGCTTGGGGCGTTGGGTATCCAATCATCGATGCGACGACTGACTCGCTGATCGCTCCGATGGGTGCCTGCTACCGCAGGCTCGGGAAGAAGGTCTATGCCGTTTTCGACGAGCAGGCACCCGAGCAACTGGAAGCTATTAGGGCGTCGGTCGACTACCCCTATCAAGCGCCTGAGAAAGGTTTCGAGAACGTCGTTCTCAAAGGAACCGATGAGGAAGTGTTGCGTGGCTGGGTTGCGTCTCTGGTCGACAGCGGTGCTTGGCCTTCAGACTTAAAGGACAAGGCCCCGGGCCCTGATGCCACGAAGGATGAGGTAGCAGCGATTCTAGGGGGGCTGCTGAAACGCTGGAAAGGCGATGGTGCTGCTAGCTTACTTTATACAGTTCAGGGAATGTGAGGTAGGGTCGATTTGGGTGTTTTAGGCCTTTTCAGTTCTCATCACTGAGGGCCGGCGACGAAGGGAGCTGTTCAGTGTCATGAAAAAAGAGTACAAATGTGCTCCATGGACACTTTATCCCCCAAACGCCGCGCCATCCTCGCGTTCATCCGCGAGCGCATCACCGATCAAGGCCAGCCACCGTCGCTGGCCGATATCGCCGAGCGCTTCGGTTTCGCCTCGCGCAGCGTGGCGCGCAAGCACATCACCGCCCTGAGCCAGGCCGGGTTCATCGACGTCACGCCCAACCAGGCGCGTGGCATCCGCCTGGCCGAGCCCCTGCGCCGACCCGAGATCCTAGAGGTGCCGGTGCTTGGCCAGGTCGCCGCCGGTGCGCCGATCGGCCCCGACCTCGACATCCACGAGCAACTGCTGCTCGACCCCAGCCTGTTCCGGCGCACCCCCGACTACCTGCTCAAGGTGCGCGGCGACTCGATGGTCGACGACGGCATCTTCGACGGCGACCTGGTCGGCATTCGCCAGCAGGGCGAGGCCCGTGACGGGCAGATCGTGGTCGCCCGGCTCGACGGCGAAGTCACCATCAAGCGCCTGCAGCGCACCCGTGATGGCTATCGCCTGCTGCCGCGCAACCCGGCCTATGCCCCCATCGACGTGAGCCCCGGGCGCGATTTCTTCATCGAAGGCGTGTTCTGCGGCCTGCTGAGGCGTGATTGATGGGCGCCGTGGTCGACCTCGACCGTTTGCTCGACCAGCGCCAGGTATGGCGCGGGCGGCAGGCCCAGGCACGTCCGCAGGGCCTGCAGCCCACCGGGCATGCCGGCCTCGACCAGCGTCTGCCGGAAGGCGGCTGGCCGGCGGCGGCGCTGAGCGAACTGCTGCTGGCCAGCCCCGGTTGCGGCGAACTGCAACTGCTCTGGCCGACGCTCGCCCGGCTGACGGGCGAGGGGCTGCGGGTGGTGCTGGTGGCGCCGCCGTTCATCCCCTATGCGCCGGCCTGGAAGGCCGCCGGGGTGGACCTGCGCTGGCTGGTGCAGGTCGACGCCGAGGCGATCGATGCCTTGTGGGCTGCCGAGCAGTGCCTGCGCTCGGGCAGTTGCGCCGCGGTGCTGTGCTGGCCAGAGCGTGCCGACGACCGTGCCCTGCGGCGCCTGCAGGTGGCTGCGGAGACCGGCGATGCGCTGGCGTTCGCCTGTCGCCCGCACCAGGCCGCGCTGAACCCTTCGCCCGCCGCCCTGCGCATTGCCCTCGACCTGCGTCCGGCGCAGTGGCGCGTGCTCAAGTGCCGGGGCGGCCTGGCGCCGGTCACGCCCATCGCCTGCCCCGGGCGGGAGTAATGCGCCATGCTCTGGGCCTGCATCCTGTTGCCACAGCTGGCGCTGGACACCGTCCTGCGCGAACGCGACGACCCCGAGGCGCCGCTGGTGCTGCTGGGCGGTCCGCCCCAGCGCCGTGTGCTGCGGGCGGTCAACCCGGCGGCCAGTGAGCTGGGGCTGCGCGCAGGGCAGACGCTGACCGCCGCCCGCGCCCTGGCCGACGGTTTCACCTGCGTCGAGGTCGAGCCGGCGCGTATCGAGCAGTTGCAGCAGTTGCTGGCGGCCTGGGCCTACCGTTTCAGCGCCCAAGTCAGTCTTCACTATCCCCGTGCGTTGCTGCTGGAGGTGGGCTCGAGCCTGCAGTTGTTCGGCCCCTGGCCGCTGTTCGAGGCGCGCTTGCGCCAGGAACTGGCGGCGCTGGGGCTGCGCCAGCGCATTGTCGTGGCCAGCAACCCGGTGGCGGCGAGGATGCTCGCCAACGGCCATGACGGCCTGGTGCTGACCTGCCCGCAGGCGACCCGCGCTGCCTTGCTGGAGATGCCCGTCAACCGTGTCGGCCTGCCGGCCGAGGCAGCCGAGGCCTTCGCCGGTATGGGGCTGTGGCGGCTCGGACAGGTGCTGGCGCTGCCGCGCGATGCCTTGGCCAGGCGCTTCAGCGCCCAGGTGCAACTGCACCTGGACCAGTTGCTCGGCCTGCGCAACCTGGGGCTGGACTTCTACCAGCCGCCCGATCGTTTCGAGGCGCGGCTGGAGCTGAACTTCGATGTCGAGTCGCATCAGGCGCTGCTGTTCCCCTTGCGTCGCCTCATCAGTGACCTGGCGGCCTTCCTCGCCGGGCGCGACTGCGGCGTGCAGCGTTTCGAGCTGCACCTGGAGCACGCCGAAGGCGCGGACACCGTGCTCAAGGTCGGCCTGCTGGCCGCCGAGCGCGACGCTTCGCTGCTGTTCGAGCTGGCCCGTGGCCGCCTGGAGCCGCTGCGTATCCCGGCGCCGGTGCGCAACCTGCGCCTGCTGGCCGCCGACCTGCCGCCCTTCGTGCCTCAACGCCAGGCGCTGTTCGACCCGCGCGCGCAGCAGGTCCAGCCCTGGGAGCAGTTGCGTGAACGGCTGCGGGCGCGGCTCGGTGACGAGGCGGTCAGGGGGCTGCGCGCCGAAGCCGACCATCGCCCCGAGCGCGCCTGGCAAGGCGTGGAGCAGGGCGCCCAAGGCCAACGGGTGATGGCCCCTGGTCGTCGTCCCGGTTGGCTGCTGCCCACGCCCCAGCTCTTGAGCGAGGCCGGCCTGCAACTGCTGGGGGCCGCCGAACGCATCGAGTCCGGTTGGTGGGACGGTGGCGACGTGCGCCGCGACTACTACCGCATCGAGACCCGCGATGGCCTGTGCGGCTGGGCCTTCCGCGACCTGGCGGCCCCGGGGCCACTGTGGTTGCAGGGCTGGTTCGCATGAACGGTCCGGCGTATGCGGAGCTGCACTGCTTGTCGAACTTCAGTTTCCAGCGTGGTGCTTCCAGTGCCGACGAACTGTTTCGCCGCGCCCGCGAGCAGGGCTACCAGGCCCTGGCGATCACCGACGAATGCACGCTGGCGGGGATTGTCCGGGCCTGGCAGGCGGCGAAGCAGCATCAGTTGAAGCTGATCGTCGGCAGCGAGGTGCGGGTGCACCAGGGGCCGAAGCTGGTGCTGCTGGTGGAGGACCTTGCCGGTTACCAGAATCTCTGCGCGCTGATCACTCGCGCCCGGCGGCGCTCGGAGAAGGGCAGCTACCAGTTGCTCGTCGAGGACCTCGAGGCCCATCACCAGGGCTTGCTGGCGCTGTGGGTGGCCGAGCCCGACGACGGCGACGCGGGCTGGTTGCGGCCGCTGTTCGGCGAGCGCCTGTGGCTGGCGGTGCACCTGCATCGCGGGGCCGACGACACCCGGCGTCTGGCACAGTTGCGCGCGCTTGGGACTCGGCTGGAGATCCCGCTGGTGGCCTGCGGCGATGTGCACATGCATGTGCGCGGGCGGCGGGCGCTGCAGGACTGCATGACCGCCATCCGCGAACAGTGCGCGGTCGCCGAGGCGGGGCGTTTCCTGTTCGCCAACGGCGAGCGTCACCTGCGCTCGCTCGACCAGTTGCGCGAACTGTACCCGGACGATCTGCTCGCGCCGACCCTGCGGATTGCCGGGCGCTGCACCTTCGACCTGTCCCAGCTGAACTACCAGTACCCACGGGAACTGGTGCCCGCAGGGCAGACCCCGGCCAGCTGGTTGCGCGAACTGTGCCGGCGCGGCCTGCCCGAACGCTGGCCCCAGGGCCCGAGCGACAAGGTGCGCACGGTGCTGGAACGGGAGCTGGCATTGATCGAGGAGCTGGGCTACGAGAGTTACTTCCTGACTGTCCACGACATCGTCGCCTTCGCCCGCCGCCAGCGTATCCTTTGCCAGGGGCGCGGTTCGGCGGCCAACTCGGTGGTGTGTTTCGTGCTCGGCATCACCGAGCTCGACCCCATGGAGCACCGCCTTTTGTTCGAGCGCTTCCTCTCCCGCGAGCGCAACGAGCCGCCGGACATCGACGTGGACTTCGAGCATGATCGCCGCGAAGAGGTGATCCAGTACGTGTTCCGCCGTTACGGCCGACACCGGGCGGCACTCACTGCGGTGGTCAGCAGCTACCATGCCGCCGGCGCGGTGCGCGATGTGGCCCGGGTGCTTGGCCTGCCAGCTGACCAGGTGGATGCCCTGGCCAAGTGCTGCGGACGCTGGAGCGATCGCATTCCCGATGCCGGGCGCCTGGCCGAGGCCGGCTTTGATGCGCACAGTCCCTCGCTGCGGCGCATCCTGGTGCTGGCGGGGGAACTGATCGGCTTTCCCCGGCACCTGTCGCAGCATCCCGGTGGCTTCGTCATCTCCGAGCAGCCGCTGGACCGGTTGGTGCCGGTGGAGAACGCGGCAATGGCCGAGCGCACGGTGATCCAGTGGGACAAGGATGACCTGGACATGGTCGGCCTGCTCAAGGTCGATGTGCTGGCGCTGGGCATGCTCAGCGCGCTGCGCCGCTGCTTCGACCTGATCACCCGGCACCGGGGACGCGAGTACACGCTGGCGACCCTGCCCAAGGAGGACCCGGCCACCTACGCCATGATCGGCCGCGCCGAGACCATGGGTGTGTTCCAGATCGAGTCGCGGGCACAAATGGCCATGCTGCCCCGGCTCAAGCCGGTGAAGTTCTACGACCTGGTGATCGAGGTGGCCATCGTCCGTCCCGGGCCGATCCAGGGCGACATGGTCCACCCGTACCTGCGGCGCCGGCTCAAGCAGGAGCCGGTCACCTATCCATCGGAAAAACTCCAGGCCGTCTTCGAGCGCACCCTGGGGGTGCCGTTGTTCCAGGAGCAGGTGATGGAGCTGGCCATGGTCGCCGCCGACTACAGCCCGGGCGAGGCCGACCAGTTGCGCCGCAGCATGGCCGCCTGGAAGCGCCATGGCGGGCTGGAGCCGCACCGCGAGCGGCTGATCGCGGGCATGCTGCGCAATGGCTACGAACTGGCCTTTGCCGAGCGCATCTTCGAGCAGATCAAGGGCTTTGGCAGCTACGGTTTCCCCGAGTCCCACGCCGCCAGTTTCGCCCTGCTGTGCTATGCCAGCAGTTGGCTCAAGTGCCATGAGCCGGCGATCTTCACCTGCGCACTGGTCAACAGCTGGCCGATGGGCTTCTACAGTCCCGACCAGTTGTTGCAGGAGGCCCGCCGCCAAGGGATCGAGGTGCGCCCGGTGGATGTGTTCCACAGCGACTGGGACTGCACCCTGGAGGCCGTGGGCGAGGGGGCGTTGGCCATCCGCCTGGGGTTGCGCCAGATCCGTGGCTTTGGTGAAGACGATGCCTGTCGCCTGGCACAGGCGCGGGCACAGCGCCCGTGGCGCGACGTCGAGGACCTGTGCCTGCGCGCCGGGCTCGATGCTCGTGCCCGTGCGCGCCTTGCGGATGCCGGGGCGTTGCGCGGGCTGGTCGGTGACCGTCACCAGGCACGTTGGCAGGTGGCGGCGGTGCAATCGCAGTTGCCGTTGTTCGCCGGGCTCGAGCCGGTGTACGAGCAGGCGGTGGCGTTGCCGGTGCCGAGTGTCGCCGAGGACCTGGCCGCCGACTACGCCACCCTGGGCACCACCCTCGGGCCGCATCCTTTGACCCTGCTGCGCTCACGCTTGCGGGCACTGGGCTGTCGCAGCTCGACGGAGCTGGCGGGGGTCGAGCATGGCGACACTGTCGCCGTGGCCGGCATCGTGGTCGGGCGCCAGCGCCCGCAGACCGCCAGCGGTGTGACCTTCGTCACCCTCGAGGATGAGCACGGGATGGTCAATGTGGTGGTCTGGCGCGACCTGGCCGAGCGCCAGCGGCGGGCACTGGTGGGTTCGAAGTTGCTCAAGGTGAGCGGGCGGCTGGAGCAGGAGAGCGGGGTACGGCACCTGATCGCCCGGCGCCTCGAGGACATCAGCCTCCTGTTGCAGGGGCTGGATGTGCGCAGCCGGGACTTCCACTAGTCATTGGCGCTTGGCTTGAAGGTGGCACGGCCGGTGTGGGAGCCGGCTTGCCGGCGATAGGGCCGCGGTGCGGCCCCTCGTGCAGGCAACTCAGACCATCGCCAGGCGCTGCTTGCGTGTCGGAGCGGGGAATGCCTGCTCGATGTCTTGCAGGTCTTCTTCGGCAAGCACCAGGTCGGCCGCCGCCGCGTTCAGGCGCACATGCTCCGGATTGACCGCCTTGGGAATCGCGATTACCCCTTCACCCCGCGTCACCCAGGCCAGGCTCACCTGGGCCGGCGTAGCACCGTGGCGCTCAGCGACCTGCGTCACCACCGGGTGGCGCAGCAGGCGCCCGGCCTGGGCCAGCGGGCAGTAGGCCATGGTCGGCAAGCCCTGCTGGCGGCTCCACGGCAGCAGGTCGAACTCGATGCCGCGCTCGGCCGGGTTGTACAGCACCTGGTTGGTGGCACAGGCGGGGTTGTCGAGCTCGCGCAGGTCGTCGAGGTCGAAGTTGGACACGCCCCAGCGACGGATCTTGCCTTGCTCGACCAGGCGCTCGAACGCTTCGACGGTCTCCTCCAGCGGATACTGGCCGCGCCAGTGCAGAAGGTACAGGTCGATGCAGTCGGTGCCCAGGCGCCGGAGGCTGCGCTCGCAGGCGGCCGGTACAGCGCGTCGGCTGGCATTGTGCGGGTAGACCTTGCTGACCAGGAACACCTGGTCGCGACGCCCGGCGATGGCCTGGCCGACCACCTGCTCGGCGCCACCCTCGGCGTACATTTCCGCAGTGTCGATCAGGCCCAGGCCCAGCTCGATACCCTGCTGCAGCGCCGCCACCTCGGCGGCCCTGCGGCCCGGGTCTTCGCCCATGTACCAGGTACCCTGGCCGATGGCCGGAACGCGGGAGCCCGCCAGATTCACGTAACGCATGTCACCTCCTGTGGATGGGTATGGGTCAGCAGCACATCGAGCAGCGCCTCGGCGGCCTTGGACAGCTTGTGATCGCCCAGGGCGATCACGCCGATGCGCCGCTCCACGGTCGGTTCGACCAACGGCACGCAACGGGCGCCGAGCTCCTGCATCTGCCCGATGCACAGCGCCGGCACCGCGCTGACACCCAGGCCGCTGGCGACCATGCGACCGATGGTCGACAGTTGGTGGCTTTCGAAGGCCACTGCCAGCTTGCCATGGTTGGCGGCCAGGTGCTGCTCAAGCAGCAGGCGCACCGCCGAAGGCCGTTGCAGGGCGATGAAATCCTCGGCCAGCAGCTCCTGCCAACGCACCTGATGCTGGTGGGCAAGGGGCGAGTCGGCCGGTACCACGGCGACGAAGCGGTCCATGTACAGCGGGTGAAAGCGCAGCGCCTCGCTGCTTTCAGGCTCGAAGCCGATGCCCAGTTCGACGCGACGGTGGCGTACCAGTTCCAGCACCTGCTCGTTGATCACGTCGTGCACGGTGACGTTGACCTTGGGGTAGCGCTGGCGGAACACCTTCAGCGATTGCGGCAGCAGGTTGCCGGCGAAGGCCGGCATGGCCGCCACCGAGACCCGCCCCAGCTGCAGGGTGAAGCGCTGGCGCAGCATCTCCTCGGTGTCGTCCCAGTCGGCCAGCAGGCGCCGGGCCAGGGGCAGCAGCACCTCGCCCTCGGGAGTCAGGCTGACGCTGCGGGTGGTGCGGGTGAGCAGGGCGCCGCCAAGGTTGTCCTCCAAGGCCTTGATGGTCAGGCTCAGGGCCGGTTGCGAGACGTGCAGATGCTCGCCGGCCTGGGCGAAGCTCTGGTACTTGGCCACGGTGACGAAGGCGCGCAGCTGCTTGACGTTCATGAGGAGTGGCCTTTTGTTTTGTAAAAATTATCAATCGATGACGAAAACAAAATTAACAAATCAGTCGACTACAGTGAAGATGACCGTACGGTTCCAACAACTACAAAAGGCGACTGAGCATGGCCGGACTGGACAAGCGTGTAGCAACTTATGAAGAGGCCCTGGCGGGCCTGACCGACGGCATGACCGTGCTGGCCGGCGGCTTTGGCCTGTGCGGCATCCCCGAGAACCTCATCGCCGAGATCAAGCGCCGCGGCGTCAAGGGCCTGACCGTGGTGTCCAACAACTGCGGCGTCGACGGCTTCGGCCTGGGCGTGCTGCTCGAGGACCGGCAGATCCGCAAGATGATCGCCTCCTACGTCGGCGAGAACGCCGAGTTCGAACGCCAGCTGCTCAGCGGCGAACTGGAAGTGGAACTCACCCCGCAAGGCACCCTGGCCGAGAAGATGCGTGCCGGCGGCGCCGGCATCCCGGCCTTCTTCACCGCCACCGGTTACGGCACCCCGGTTGCCGAAGGCAAGGAAGTACGCGAGTTCAACGGCCGCAAATACATCCTCGAAGAATCCATCACCGGCGACTTCGCCATTGTCAAAGGCTGGAAGGCCGACCACTACGGCAACGTGGTGTACCGCAACACCGCGCAGAACTTCAACCCGCTGGCCGCCACTGCCGGCAAGATCACCGTGGTCGAGGTCGAAGAGATCGTCGAGCCCGGCGTGCTGCTGCCCAGCGAGATCCACACCCCGGGCATCTATGTCGACCGGGTCATCGTCGGCACCTTCGAGAAGCGCATCGAAAAGCGCACCGTCAAGGCCTGAGCGCCGCCCTCAAGAACAACAAAGAGATCCTGACCATGGCATTGACCCGCGAACAAATGGCGCAACGCGTCGCCCGTGAACTGAAGGACGGCTACTACGTCAACCTCGGCATCGGCATCCCCACCCTGGTGGCCAACTACGTGCCCGAGGGCATGGAAGTGATGCTGCAGTCGGAGAACGGCCTGCTGGGCATGGGCGAGTTCCCCACCGAAGCCACGATCGACGCCGACATGATCAACGCCGGCAAGCAGACCGTCACCGCCCGCCGTGGCGCGTCGATCTTCGATTCGGCGCAATCCTTCGCCATGATCCGTGGCGGCCATGTCGACCTCACCGTGCTTGGCGCCTTCGAGGTGGACGTGGAAGGCAACATCGCCTCGTGGATGATCCCCGGCAAGCTGGTCAAGGGCATGGGCGGCGCCATGGACCTGGTGGCCGGTGCCGACAACATCATCGTCACCATGACCCACGCCTCCAAGGACGGTGAGTCCAAGCTGCTGCCCAAGTGCAGCCTGCCGCTGACCGGCGCCGGCTGCATCCGCAAGGTGCTGACCGACCTGGCCTACCTTGAGATCGAAAACGGCGCCTTCATCCTGCGCGAGACCGCCCCGGGCGTGAGCGTCGAGGAAATCATCGAGAAGACCGCCGGCAAGCTGATCGTGGCGGATGATGTGAAGGAGATGACCTTCTAAGCAGCACCGTTGCAAGCGCCCCATCGCGGGGCAAGCCCGCTCCCACGAAGGACCACGTATCCCTCGTGGGAGCAGGCTTGCCCCACGATGGGGCGACGCCGTTTCATTCCTATAAAAATCAGAAAAAGGAAAACATCGTGGCCGCTGATATCCAAGACAGCCGCTCCGCCCGCTTTGCCCTGCGCTGCTCCAACTGGGCCGAACGCTGGTTCCCCGACTCCTGGGTGTTCGCCGCCCTGGCGGTGATGCTGGTGTCCCTCGGCGCCCTGGCCATGGGCGGCAAGCCCACCGACACCGCCAAGGCCTTTGGTGACGGCTTCTGGAGCCTGATTCCGTTCACCATGCAGATGGCCTTCGTGGTCATCGGCGGCTATGTGGTGGCCAGCTCGCCGCCGGCCGCCCGGCTGATCGACCGCCTGGCGCGCCTGCCGAAGAACGGCCGCTCGGCGGTGTGCTGGGTGGCACTGATCTCGATGCTCGCGTCCTTGCTCAACTGGGGTCTGTCGCTGGTGTTCGGCGGCCTGTTGGTGCGCGCCCTGGCCCGCCGCAGCGACCTGAAGATGGACTACCGCGCCGCCGGTGCCGCCGCCTACCTGGGCCTGGGCGCGGTGTGGGCGCTGGGCCTGTCGTCGTCGGCCGCGCAGCTGCAGGCCAACCCGGCCAGCCTGCCGCCATCGATCCTGTCGATCACCGGGGTGATCCCGTTCACCGAGACCATCTTCCTCTGGCAGTCCGGGGTGATGCTTGCCGCGCTGGTGGTCGTCTCGCTGGTCGTGGCCTATGCCACCGCCCCGGGGCCGAACAGCGCCCGCAGCGCGCAGGACTGCGGCGTCGACCCGAGCTTCAGCGCACCGCCTTCGCCCCAGCGCACGCGCCCGGGTGAATGGCTGGAGTACAGCCCGATCCTGATCCTGCTGTTGGTGGCCCTGGCCGCCGGCTGGCTGTACCAGGAGTTCGCCACCAAGCCGGCGATCACCGCGATCTCCGGGCTGAACACCTACAACCTGCTGTTCATCATGCTCGGTGCCTTGCTGCACTGGCGTCCGCGCAGCTTCCTCGACGCAGTGACGCGTGCCGTGCCGACCACCACCGGGGTGCTGATCCAGTTCCCACTGTATGGCTCGATCGCCGCCATCCTCACCCAGGTCAAGGGCGCGGACGCCCAGACCCTGGCGCACCATATCTCGGTGTTCTTCACCCAGATCGCCACCCATGACACCTATGCGCTGCTGATGGGCGTGTACTCGGCGGTGCTCGGCTTCTTCATCCCCTCCGGCGGCGGCAAGTGGATCATCGAGGCGCCGTACGTGATGCTGGTGGCCAACGACCTGCAATACCACCTGGGCTGGGCGGTGCAGATCTACAACGCCGCCGAGGCGCTGCCGAACCTGATCAACCCGTTCTACATGCTGCCGCTGCTGGGGGTGCTGGGGCTCAAGGCGCGCGACCTGATCGGCTTCTCGTTCGTACAGTTGCTGGTGCATGTGCCGCTGGTGCTGGTGTTGCTGTGGGCGCTGGGCACGACCTTGCAGTATGTGCCGCCGGTGATGCCGTAAGGCCCAAGTCGTGGAGCTGCACGGCCGCTCCACATCGTTCACGGCGACAGGGCAAAAATTTTTCTCTGTAGCGCAACAGCTCTATCTCAATGGTTTCACTCAACACGGAGAGCGGTGTTACAAAAAACCGGATGATGGCAAATTGATGCCAATATGATGGCAAAATAGTATGCCCGCCACTTTGCACTGTTCACCAGGGATTGGTCATGGCGGGACGTCTAGTTTCAGGGCGCAAAACGGCCCTCTGTGCGCTTGTCAGCCTGCTGTGCTGCCCTGCGGCCTGGGCCGTTTCACCCGGCGACCAGGACCTGATCCGCGACCGCCAGGACCGCCTGCTCGAAGAGCAGCAGCGCCGTCTCGAAGAACTGCGCAACCTGCCCGGCAAGGCCGCCGAACCCGGTGAGTCGCAACCGGCGGCCGACAGCCGCTGCTTCACCATTCACACCATCGAGCTCAAGGGCGCCGACAGCCTGTCCGCCGCCGACCGCGATCGCCTGCTCAAGCCCTTCATCGACCAGTGCCTGGGCGTCACTCAGCTCAATGCCCTGCTCAAGGCCATCACCGACCATTACCTGGGCCGCGGCCTGGTCACCAGCCGCGCCTACCTGCCGCAGCAGGACCTGTCCTCGGGCCACCTGCAGGTGCTGGTGGTGGAAGGGCGCCTGGAAGGGCTGCGCCCGGACCCGAGCAGCGGCTTGAGCGACCGCGAACTGGCCATGGCCTTTCCCGGCAGTCTCGACCAGCGCCTGAACCTGCGCGAGATCGAGCAGATGGTCGACCAGCTCAACCGTCTGCCGTCGAACAAGGCGCAGATGGAGCTGACCCCGGGCAAGGCCGTCGGCGGCAGCGAAGTGCTGGTGCGCAATACCCAACAGAAACCCTGGCGTGCTTCGCTGTCGCGCAACAACGAAGGCCAGCGCAGCACCGGCGAGCAGATGCTCAACCTCGGCCTGGAATGGGACAGCCCGCTGGGCCTGGCCGACCAGCTGATGCTGCGCGGTGGCCACGACGTGGTCAGCGACCACACCCAGGGCTCGAAGAACGGCGTGCTGTTCTACAACCTGCCGTGGGGCTGGTGGAACTTCACCTACAGCTACAGCGAGAGCGAATACCGCTCCCTGGCCCAGGCCAACGGCTTTGCCTTCAAGCAGACCGGCGACAGCCAGAACCACCAGTTGCGCGCCGAGCGCGTGGTACACCGCGATGCCACCAGCAAGACTTCGCTCAATGCCGGCATGGCCCACCTGCGCACCAACAACTACATCGAGGACAGCCGCCTGGCCGGCAGCAGCAACCGCCTGAGCGAGGCGCAGTTCGGCGTCAACCATGGCCGGCGCCTGGGCAATGCTTTCGTCAACCTAGACCTGGGCACCCAGGAAGGCACCGGCGCCTTCGATGCCCAGGACAATGGCCATCCACGCCGGGGCCAGCCGGTGGCGCGCTACCGCAAGTACAGCGCCACGCTCAGCTATGTACAAGGCTTCAACCTGTTCGGCGAGCGCCTGAGCTTCACCAGCCTGGCCACCGGCCAGCGCAGCGAAGACGTATTGTTCAGCCCGCAGCGCATCAGCCTTGGCGGGCTGTCGTCGGTGCGCGGCCTGAAGGACCAGTCGCTGTCCGGCGACAGCGGCGGCTACTGGCGCAACGACCTGCGCTGGACCCGCCCGGTGAACTGGCCGCTGCTGCAACCGCTGGTGGCCGAGTACGGCCTGGGCCTGGGCTACGACCTCGGGGTAATCCGCAACGATCGCTACAACGGCGAGTACCACGGCCGTGCCAGCAGCCATTCGCTGGAGCTGTTCGCCCGCGGCCAGCACATGGCCGCCAGCGTGACCTTCGCCCACAGCCTGGAACGCCCCGACGTGCTGACCGAAAAGGAACGCCCGGTGTATTTCCGCCTGGACTTCTTCATTTGACCGCCTGATTCACGAGACCTGACATGGACGTCCGCCTGTTTGCCTTCCTGGCCCGCCAACGCTCGGCCGAAATTCAGCCCCGTGAGCATTTCTGCGGGTTGCCCAAGCGTGGCCTGGCCTTCCTGCTGGCCAACGCCATGTTCTGGCAGCCGCTGTGGGCGCAGGCCGCAGAAGGCGTGGTGGTCAGCGGGCCGGGCACCAGCCTCGGCCAGGCGGGCAACGGCGTGCCGATCGTCAACATTGCCGCGCCCAACGGCAGCGGGCTGTCGCACAACCAGTTCAGCGACTACAACGTCGGCCAGCAGGGGTTGATCCTCAACAATGCCACCGATCGTACCCAGGCTACCCAGTTGGGCGGGATCATCCTTGGCAACCCGAACCTGCAGGGGGCGGCGGCCAATGTCATCCTCAACGAGGTCAACGGCGCCAACGCCAGCCAGCTGCGCGGCTATACCGAAGTGGCCGGGCATGCGGCCAAGGTCATCGTCGCCAACCCTCACGGTATCACCTGCGATGGCTGCGGCTTCATCAACACGCCCCAGGTGACCCTGAGCACCGGCAAGCCGGTGCTCGATGGCCGTGGCGCGGTCAGCGGCTACCAAGTCGATGGCGGCAGCGTGGCCCTGGAAGGGGCGGGGTTGAATGCCGACAACGTCGAACGCTTCGACATCATTACCCGCTCGGCACGCCTGAACGCGCAGTTGCGCGCCCGTGAACTGAACGTCATCACCGGGCGCAACGACGTCGACGCCCAGACCCTGGCCGCGGCACCGCGTGCAGGCAACGCGGCCGATGCGCCGGCCCTGGCCATCGACTCCAGCGCCCTGGGTGGCATGTACGCCGGCGCCATTCGCCTGGTAGGTACCGAGGCGGGCGTCGGTGTGCGCCTGGCCGGGGACGTGGCGGCCAGTGGCGGCGATATCCGCCTGGACGCCAACGGCCAGCTGAGCCTGGCCCAGGCCAGCGCCAGCGGTGCAGTCAAGCTGCAGGCCGCCGGCGTCGACCTGCAAGGGCCGGTGCATGGCGCCAGCCAGGTCGAGGTGCGCAGCAGTGCCGACCTGACCTCTCGCCAGGCGATCACTGCCGGCAACCGAATCAGCGTCCAGGCCACAGGCACACTGGCCAACCAGGGCGTGATCGAGGCCGGCGTGAATGCCGATGGCAGCCGCAACGCCCAGGGTGACGTGAGCATCGCCAGTGGGCAGTTGCTCAACAGCGGCAAGAGTATCGTCGCCAGCCGCGACCTGGACCTCGCGGTACAAGGGCAGCTGGTTAACCGCAGCGGTACCCTCAGTGCCGGGCAGGACAGCCGGATCACCAGCGCCGCCCTGAACAACAGCGCCCAGGGCAGGGTGCTGGCGGGGCGCGACCAGACCGTGCAGGCGACACAGACCCTGGGCAACCAGAACGGCCTGATCAGCGCCGGCCAGGCCCAGCGCGTCACCGCGCAGACCCTGGACAATCGCGGCGGCGAGCTGTCGGCGCGGCAGCGCAACACGCTGAGCGCCAACCAGCTGGACAACCAAGGCGGCCGGCTGAGCGCCGGGCAGGCGCTGGACATCACCGTCGCCGGGCGCCTGGACAACCGCGCCGGCGCCCTGGCTGCCGGGCAGGACCTGCAACTGCAGGCCGCCAGCGTCGACAACCGCAATGCCGGGCGCATCGCCAGCGATGGTCAGGCCACGGCGCGCCTCGGCCAGTTCGACCAGCGCGGCGGGGGCCAGTTGCACGGCGCCAAGGCGCTGACCCTGGACATGGCCGACGGCCACCTGGACAACAGCGAGGGCGGCCTGCTCACCACCCCGGGCCAACTGACCCTGCAACGCCTGGGGACCGTCGACAACCGCAGCGGCGAGATCTCCGCCGGCCAGGCCTATGCGTTGGTGGCGCGTCAACTGGACAACAGCGCCGGCAAGCTGCTCGGCGGCAACGATCTGCGGGTGCAGATTGCCGGGCAACTGGCCAATACCGCCGGCCTGATCGCCGGCCACCAGCTGACCGTGAGCGCCGCGACCCTGCTCAGCCAGGACGGCACCGTGCAGGCGCGTGGCGGTCTGCAAATGACGGTCGCCGGCCAGCTGGACAACAGCCGTGGCCGGTTGCTGGCCGAGCAGGCTTTCGTGCTGCAGGCCGGCCACCTGGTCAACCTCGAAGGGCAGATCGCCGGCAACGGCAGCCTGCTGCTGACCAGCACCGGGCTGGACAATCGCCAGGGGCGCATCAGTGCCGCCCAGGGCCTGACCCTGGATCTTTCCCGTGGCCACTGGAACAACGAGGGCGGCACGCTGCAGAGTCCGGGCGCCTTGCTGCTGCGCAACGTGGCCACGGTTGGCAACCGCCGCGGAGAGATCTCCAGCCAGCTTGGCTTCAGCTTGGCTGCCGACAGCCTGGACAACCAGGACGGCAAGCTGCTTTCCGAGCAGGCGCTGACCTTGTGGGTCGCGCAACTGCTGGACAACACCCGTGGGCTGGTCTCGGCCCAGGGCCTGGACCTGCAGGCGGGCAGTCAGCTCAATGCCGACGGCAAGCTGAAGGCGCGCGAGGCGTCCCGGCTGCGCCTGGACGGCGCGCTGGACAACCAGCGTGGCGAGATCAGCGCCGCCGACCTGACGTTGAGCGCGGGCAGCGTCGACAACCGTGCCGGGCGCCTGCAGGGTGACCGCCAGCTGACGGTTGCCAGCGTAGGGGCCATGGACAACCGCAGTGGTACCGTGGTGGCCGCCGAGCAGTTGCAACTGGACAGCGGTTCGCTGGCCAACGACCAAGGCCAGATCAGCAGCCAGGGCCAGGCAAAGGTCGGCACCGCGGGTCTGGTCAACGCCGGCGGGCAGATATACGCGGCACAGGGGCTCGAGTTGAACGCCGGCCAGGTGGACAACACCGACGCCGGGCGCATCCACGCCGGCCAGTCGCTGGTTGCCCGTATCAAAGGCCTGCGCCAGGCCAACGGCGGCCAGCTGTTCAGCGGCGCGGACCTGCTCCTTGACCTGAACCACGGCCTGCTCGACAACCAGGGCGGCCTGATCAATGCGCCGGGCCGGCTGTTGTTGCAGCAGCTGGCCAGGGTCGACAACCGCGCCGGCGAGGTATCCAGCGGCCAGGCCTATACGGTCACCGCCGAGGCACTCGACAACCAGGGCGGCAAGCTGCTCTCGCAGCAGTCGCTGACCCTGCGCATCGCCCAGGCGCTGGACAACGCCAAGGGGCGCATCTCTGGGCAGGTACTCGATTTCCAGGCGGCGAGCTTGGGTAACCACGCCGGCGTCATCGAGGCCCGGGAGGGCCTGGTGCTGACACTCGGCGGCGACCTGGACAACCGCCTCGGCCGTCTGGCCGCCCAGGGCGATATCGCCCTGCAAGCCCGTCAGCTGGACAACCGTGCCGGCGTGGTCAACGGCGGCCAGGCCGTCACTTTCAGCGGCCAGCGCCTGGACAACAGCGACAAGGGCCTGCTCACCGGCAAGGGCCCGGTGCGCCTGACGGCCGACACCCTGGTCAACCGCCAGACGGGCGTCGTGACCAGTGGTGGCACGCTGACCCTCAAGGCCGGCGAGTTGGATAACAGCGAGCGTGGTCGTATCGGCGCCCACGCTGCCGCAGTGGTCGAGGTCGGGCGTCTCGACCAGCAGGGCGGCGGCAAGCTGACCAGCGACAGCGACCTGACCCTCGACCTTGCCGGTGGCCACCTGGACAGCCAAGGCGGGCTGATCCGCAGCGCCGGCCAGTTGTTGCTCAAGCGTCTGGGCAGTGTTGACAACCGGGGTGGCGAAATCATCAGCAGCCAGGCCTTCGAACTGGTGGCGACGGGCCTGGACAACGGCGATGGCAGCGTGCGCAGCGACCAGGCACTGGTGGTGCGGGTCGCCGAGGTGCTGCGCAACGTCAATGGCCTGGTCAGCGGTCGTCGGGTCGACGTCAGTGCGGCCAGCCTGGATAACCAGGACGCGACGGTTAGTGGCGAGCAAGGCTTGAGCATAAAAGTGAGCGGCGCGCTGGCCAACCTCGGTGGCGAACTGTCCAGCGGCGCGGTCACCCGTATCGAAGCGGCCAGTCTGGACAACCGCGACGGCGGCATCATTGGCGACCAGGCGGCCCTGCTCACCGTGCAAGGGGCGCTGGACAACCGCAACGGTACTCTGCTGTCGCAGAAGGACCTGCAGGTCGGCGCTACCAGCCTGGACAACCGCGTTGGCGGCAACCTGGCCAGCGACGGCAGGATTCAGGCGCATGTCGGCGGCCTGTTCGACAACCAAGGCGGTGAAGTTCGCGCCCTGGGGCTGATGGAACTGGTACTTGGCCGCCTGGACAACCGAGACGGGCTGATAGCTGGCAAGGATCTGCTCACCCTGCGTAGCGCCAGCACCGACAACCACAACGGCGTAGTGCACGCCGACCGCCAGTTGCAACTGTTCGTCGATGCGTTGGACAACCGCAAGGGCGTGCTGCGCAGCCATGGCGTACTGGCCTTCAAAGGCCCACGGCTGGACAATCGCGAGGGCCTGCTCAGCGCCACTGCGGCGCTGGACCTGGAGGCCGACGAGGTGGACAACGGCAAGGGGCGTATCGCCAGCCGCGCGAACCTCGACGCACGCGTCGGCACGCTGCGCCAGCAGGGCGGCGAACTGGTCGCCGAAGGCAGCCTGACGCTGCGCGGTACCGCCCTCGACAACCGCGTCGGAGGCGTGGTGGTTGGCAATGCCGGTGTCGACCTGCAGGTGGGCGACATCGATAACAAAGGCGGCCGGGTGGCCAGCCAGGCGCAGGTGCTGGTGCAGGCCGAGCAACTGGACAACAGCGAAGGTGGCCGGCTGATCGCCGACAACCGCCTGGCCCTGACCGTGGCGCGCTTGGTCAACCAGAACAAGGGCCTGGTGTCGGGCCGCGACGTCGAGCTGCGTGGCGCGCGCCTGGACAACCAGGGCGGCAGCCTGGGTGCCGGGCGCTCGCTGCTGGTGGTCCTGGAGGACCGTGGCCAGCCGCTGCGCGATGCCGTGATCGACAACAACAAAGGCCTGATCGACAGCAGTGGTAGCCTGACTTTCGAAGGCGTCACGCTGCTCAACCAGGCTGGCAAGGTCACCAGCAAGGGCGATCTGCGCATCGCCAGCGCCACGGCGCTGGACAATCAGGGCGGTACTCTGGAAACCGACGGCCACCTGCAACTGAGCGCCGCGAGCCTGGACAACCGCAACAAGGGCCGTATCACCGCCGAAGGCAACAGCACGGTGCGCACCGGCGCCCTGGAGAACGGCCAGGGTGGCCTGCTCAGCAGCGGCCAGCGCCTGGACCTTGGCGCGACCACGGTGGGCAACCAGGTTGCCGGCAGCATCGCCGGGCGTCAGGTGCTGGCCAGCGTTTCCCGCCTCGACCAACAGGGCGGCGAACTGTTCAGCCTCAAGGATCTCAGCCTCGACCTCAACCATGGCCGGCTGGACAACAGCAATGGCCTGATCCGTGGCCCAGGCCAGTTGCTGCTGCGCAACCTCGGCGAAGTCATCAACCGTGGCGGCCAGATCAACAGCAACCAGGGCTACGAACTGGTTGCCGACAGCCTCGACAACGGCGGCGCCGGCAAGCTGCTTGGCAGCCAGGGCCTGACCCTGCGCATCGCCAGGCAGCTGGATAACGTCGCCGGAATGATCAGCGCCCGCCACCTGCTGGTGCGCGCCAATGCCCTGAACAATGCCGAGGGCACGCTCAACAGCCTGAGCGATATCGACCTGAAAGTGCAGAGCCGCCTCGACAACCAGGCGGGCATTGTCTCGGCCGAGGCCCGCTTGCTGCTCGAGGCGGCCAACGTGCTCAACGGCAAGGGCAGGCTGTCGGCCAGGACCGACCTGCGCGCGCAGCTGGGTGAGCTGGACAACCAGGCCGGCACCGTCGAGGCCGGCGGCGTGCTGGACCTGACCGCCGATAAAGTCGACAACCGTGGCAAGGGCCTGCTGGCGGCCACCGGCCTGCTCGACGTCAAGGCCGCCAACCTGGACAACCGCAATGGCGAAATCTCTGGCCAGCGCGTCGTTCATCTTGCAGGCCTGACCCTGGACAACGGCGACGGCGGCCTTGTCAAGGCCAAGGGGGCACTGACGGTCGAGCACCAGACGCTGCTCAACCGCCTTGGTCTGATTGCCAGCGAAGACCGGCTCGCCCTGCGTCGGGTGCGCCTGGACAACGCCCAAGGCGAGATGCGCGCCGAGAAAGGTATCGATGCGCAACTGAGCGCCGCGCTGAACAACGACAAGGGCACGATTGCCAGCGAGGGCGAGCTGTCGCTGGCGGCTGACAGCATCAGCAATGCCGGTGGCGAAGTGTCCAGCGCCGGCGATCTCGTTGTGTCCAGCCAGGGCGCGCTGAGCAACCTGGGCGGCAAGCTGCTGGGCGATGGCAAGATCACCTTGAGCGGCACGCATCTGGACAACGGCCAGGCGGGCCTGGTCAGTGCCAAGGGCGACCTGCGCATCACCAGTGACAGCCTCGACAACAAGGCCGGCGCGCGCCTGACCAGTGCCGGCCTGCTGCGAATCGACACTGGTCTGCTGGACAATAGTGGCGGACGCATCACCGCCCGGCAGGCGCTGGTCGCCAACGTCAGCGGCCTGCGCCAGCACGGCGGCACCCTGTACTCCGACGCGGGTGTGGAGCTGGACCTGAACCACGGCCAGCTCGACAACCAGGGTGGCCTGATCAATACCCCCGGCCAATTGCTGCTCAAACGCCTTGCCGAGGTCGACAACCGTGGCGGCGAGATCTCCAGCGCCAAGGCCTTCGACCTGGCCGCCACGACCCTGGACAACAGCAACGGCAAGCTGCTCGGCCAGCAGGGGCTGACCCTGGTGGTCGAACGCGCCCTGACCAGCCTCAAGGGCCAGATCGCCGCCGCCAGCCTGTCGGTCCAGGCACAGCGCCTGGACAACAGCGGCGGGGCAGTGAGCAGCCGTGGTGACCTGACCCTGGATATCGACGGTCAGCTGATCAACCGCGAGGGCGGGCAGATCAGCGCCAGCCGGCAGTTGAACGTCACCAGCAACGGCCTGGACAACCAGGGCGGCAAGTTGCTCGCCACCACGCACCTGGAGCTGACCAGCGCCGGGACGCTGGACAATGGCGGCAACGGGCTGATCAACAGCCTCGACAGCCTGACCCTGGGCGCGACCGCCTTGCGCAACGCCGGCGGTGAAATCTCCGCCAAAGGCGCCGCGCAGGTGAGCGCGGATAGCCTGAGCCAACAGGGCGGTCGCCTGCTCGGCGAGCGCAGCCTGGCGCTGCTGCTGGGCATCGCCGGCGGCGACGTGGACAACCGCGCTGGCCTGATCCACACCAAGGGCCAACTGACCCTGAGCAACCTGCGCGACCTGGACAACCGCCAGGGCGAGATCTCCAGCCCGCTGGGCTTCAGCCTCGCCGCGCGCACGCTGGACAACAGCAATGGCCGGCTGATCAGCAGCCAGCAGTTGACCCTGGGCGCCACCTCCTTGATCAACCAGGGCGGCCTGATCTCCGGCTGGCAGGGCCTGACCGTCAATGCCGCGAGCCTGGACAACCGCAACAACGGCACCCTGTCCAGCCGCGACGGCGACCTGGACATCACCCTGGCCGGCGCCCTCGACAACCGTGACGCTGGCGCCCTGGTCAGTCTGGGCCAGCTGCGCATCAAGGCCACGAGCCTGGACAACCGTGGCGGTTACCTGGCCAGCACCGGCGCCCAGCAGCTCGACCTGCGCGGCGGCAGCCTGGACAACAGCCAGGGCGGACGCGTGGACGCAGGCGGCGCGTTCAGCCTGCAGGCCACGACGCTTAGCAACCGTGGCGGCACCCTGATCGGCCTTAACACGCTGACCCTCGACCTCGCCAGCCAGCTCGACAATGCCCAGGGTACCCTGCTGGCCAGCACCGGCTTGCAGCTACGCGGCAGTGCGGCGATCGCCAACCAGGGCGGGCGCCTGATCAGCCGGACCTACCTCGACCTCAACGGCGCCAGCCTCGACAACAGGGACAACGGCACCCTGGCCGCCAATCAGGCGCTGGGCCTGAACCTCGCTGGCGCACTGCACAACGACCGCGACGGCCTGCTCTACAGCCAGGCCGGCACCATCACCCTGAAAACCAACAGCCTGAGCAACCAGGCCGGTATCGTGCAGGCCAAGGGCGCTATCGACCTCACCAGCGGCGCTGTCGACAACCAGGGCGGCAAGCTGATCGCCCAGGACGACAACCTGCTGCTCAAGGCGGCCAGCGTCGACAACCGTGGCGGCATCATCGCCAGCCTGCAGGGGCTGCTCGATGCCCAGGTCGGTGGGCTGCTGCGCAACGGCCTGGGCGGCACGCTGCAGGCGCATCAGCTCAAGCTGATTGCCCTGGGCGGCCTGGACAACAGCGGTGGCCGCCTGGCCGCGCAAGCCGGCACGCTGCAAATCCATACCGGCAACCTGAACAACCGCGGTGGCGGCCTGTACGCCCTGGGCCAGGTCAACATCGACGCCGCCGACCTGGACAACGGCGCCGGTGGTCAACTGGCCGGCCAGGCGCTGGACTTCACCCTGCGTGGTGCCTTCGACAACGTCGGCGGCATCGTCGAGAGCGATACCCGCATCGGCCTGAGCGTCGCCAGCCTGAACAACCAGGGTGGCCAGTTGCGCAGCCTGGGCAGTGCCGGCAGTACCACGCTGCAACTGGCTGGCGTGCTGGACAACCGCAATGGTGTGCTGGAAGTCGCCAGCCAGGACTTCACCCTGCAGGCCGCCAGCTTCCTCAATGGCGACGGCCGCCTGTTGCATGGCGGGGCAGGGGAGCTGCAGATCGGCATGGCCAACCTGGGCAATGCTGGCGGCGACATCGTCACCCTGGGCGGCCTGACCCTGAACGCCGCCAGCTGGACCAACAGCAGTGCGGTGCAGGCCGCGCGCCTGACCGTCAACGTGGGGGAGCTGAACCTGACCGGCAGCGGCCAGCTGCTGGCCAGCACCAGCCTGGTGGGCCGCGGCGGCAACTGGACCAACAGTGGTCTGATCGCCAGTAACGGCACGCTCGACCTGGCCCTGAGCGGCCAGTACGCCGGCAGCGGGCAGGCCACCAGCCTGGGCAACCTCGGCCTCAGCGCCGCCGGCGTGCAGGTGCTGGGCGGTGGGCGCATTGCCGGTGCCGGCGATGTACAGGTCAGCAGTGGCGGCGCCTTCATCAACCAGGGGCGGATCACCTCGGGTCGTGACCTGACCCTGAATGTCGGCAGTTTCGGCAACAGCGGCACCGTGGGCAGCGCTGGCAAGCTCGACCTGGTCAGCCAGGTGCTGCGCAACGAGGGCGTGGCCGGTGGCCAGAGCCTGATTTCCAGCGGCGGCGACATGCGCCTGCTGACCAACAGCTTCACCAACCGCTTCGCCACCGTGTACAGCCTCGGCGGGCTGATGGTGGCGGCCAATGCAGCGCAGGGGCGGGCGAGCCTAGTCGATAACGTCTCCGCTACCTTGCAGAGCGCCGGGGCGATGGCGCTGTATGCCGATACCATCAAGAACCGCCGCGACTCGTTCTCGGCCCCTGAGACGTTGGTTTCCGGCACCATCAGCTACCAGTGCCTGAACTGCAAGGGCCGCCATTACGACTTCTACTACTACCTCACCGAAGAGATCCAGCGTACCTTCCACTCCGATGTAGCCGCGGCATCGATCAACGCCGGCACCACGTTCAAGGCGCAGTCGGGCACGTTCGAGAACACCCACAGCGCGATCAGTGCCGGTGGCTCTATCGACATCGCTACCGGTGACTTCAACAACGAGGGCGCGTCCAACGAAACCGTGGTGCGCACCCGCCAGTTCCGCAACCCTAACGACAGCGAGCGCAGCTGGGTCTGGGACAGCCTGGTCAAGCCAGGCGGCGCAATAGCCGAGTACGCCAAATACAACTCCAAGACGGAGTTCATGTATCAGGAGGAGTGGTACGACAACGACAGCGGCAGTTACACGACGCCGGTGCCGATGTACCGCCAGGACACTGGCAAGGCCAATCCTTACTATCGCCCCAACTCCGGGGTCGCCGTTCCAGCAATATTCCTTGGCTATACCAAGGTCGACGACCGCGAAACCCGCACCAACACGGGAGCGGGGTCCAACGCGGTGGTCCAGGCCGGTGGCGCGGTGAACATCAATGCCAGCCGTAACCTAGGCAATGGCGTGACCCGTGGCAGCACCACCCACAGCGGTCAGGCGCTGAATGCCGCCAGCACTCAGGCCGACAGCCAGGTCAGAAGTAATGTGTTCAAGATCAACGCGCAGTTGCCGCCTGATCTTGCCCAGCGCCAGGTCAACCCGCTGACCCTGCCTGGCTTTACCCTGCCCACCGGTGGCACTGGCCTGTTCCGCCTGAGCGCCGAGGTCGCCAGTCAGGCCGCTGCCAGCACCGCAGCGCCAGCACCGAGCGGCTGGACCCTCGGCGGCGCCAGCGTCGATCTGGCCCAGCGCCAGCAACCGTTGCCGGTGGTCCAGGGGCGCACGGTGGACATCGCCGCGATCACCACCATCCAGGGCACCGAGCGCCAGCTCACGGCCAACCAGCGCCAGGGCCTCGGCCTGGACACCCGTGCCGATGTGGCCAGTGTCGCGGCGGTGGGCCAGGCCCAGGACCCGGACAACCTGCCGAGCCGCACCCGGGTCGGCGCCGGCACCCCATTGGAGCAGACCCAGGTCAGCGGCCCCGGCCTGGCCGCGGTGGAGCTCACCCGCCCCGACGGTGGCAATGGCGCTGTTCCGCTCGAACGCAACACCACCACTGCGATCCTACAACCCGGTACCGCGCCGGCGCCGCAGGATGTGCGTATTGCCGCGGCGCAGGCGGTATCCAGCGCCGCCACGGCGGTCAGCCCGCAGACCATCGCAAGGGTTCAGGGCTTGCCGAGCAACAGCCGCGCGCCACAGCCGCACAAGTACCTGGTCGAGACCGATCCGGTGCTCACCGATCTCAAGCAGTTCATGAGTTCGGACTACCTGCTCGGCAATCTCGGCTACGACCCGGACCAGAGCTGGAAACGCCTGGGCGACGGTTACTTCGAGCAGCAACTGATCCAGCAGGCAGTGACCGCTCGCACCGGCAAGCGCTTCATCGATGGCCAGACCTCCGACGAGGCACTGTATCGCCACCTGATGGACAACGCCGTGGCCAGCCGCGACCAACTAGGCCTGTCGCTGGGCGTCACCCTGACCTCCGCCCAGGTGGCGGCGCTCACCAAGGACATCGTCTGGCTCGAAAAGCATGAAGTGAACGGCGAGCAGGTGCTGGTGCCGGTGCTCTACCTGGCCCACGCCAATGACCGCCTGGCCCCGACCGGGGCGCTGATCGAAGGCAAGGACATCAACCTGGTTGCCGGCGAAAGCCTGAGGAACAGCGGTACCCTGCGCGCCAGCAACAACCTGTCGGCCAGCGCAGGTAAGGATTTGGTCAACGCCGGACTGATCCAGGCCGGTGGGCGGGTCGACCTGCTCGCAGGCAATAACCTGTTCAATGGTGCCGGCGGCATCATCAGCGGGCGTGACGTCACCCTCAACACGTTGCTGGGCGACCTGATCAACGAGCGCACCCAGACCATGCTGGGCGGCATGTTCGTTACCGAAGGGCGTCTCGACAACGCTGCGCGAATCGAGGCCGGCAATGACCTGACCCTGGGCATCGGCCGCGATTTCCTGAACGTGGGCGGGATGCTTCAGGCTGGCCGAGACATGGATGTGCGCACCGGTCGCGACCTGCTGATCGGCTCGGCCGAGCAGACCTACAACTACCAGAACGGCCATAACAACCGCAGCAGTTCGGTCCAGCAGTTCGGCTCGCAGATCAGCGCCGGGCGCGATATCGGCATGAAGGCCGGCCATGACTTCGCCGCGACCGGCAGCGAGCTTGATGCCAAGCGCAACATCGCCATCAGCGCCGTCAACGACATGACCCTGTCCTCGGCGGCCAACGAGGAGCACTTCTACGCCAAGACCAAGAAAGTCACCCGCCAGGAGGACCACGTCCGCCAGGTCGGCACCCGCGTCACCGCCGCTGGCGACATATCGCTGAGCGCCGGCGAGGACCTCAAGCTGATTTCCAGTCGCGTCAGCGCCGGCGACGAGGCCTACCTCTATGCCGGCGACCAGTTGGAACTGCTGGCCGAGACCGACAGCGACTACTCGCTGTACGACAAGAAGAGCAAGGGCAGCTGGGGCAAGAAGAAGACCCGCCGCGACGAAGTCACCGACGTGCGTCACGTCGGCAGTGAGATCAGCACCGGCGGCGACCTCACCCTGGAGAGTGGCGGCGACCAGCGTTACCAGGTGGCCAAACTCACCAGCGGCGATGACCTGACCCTGGACAGCGGGGGTGACATAACCTTCGAGGGGGTCAAGGACCTGCATCAGGAGAGCCACGAGAAGAGCAAGTCCGACGCGGGCTGGTTCAGCATGAAGGGCAAGGGACGTACCGACGAAACCTTGCGTCAGAGCGAACTGGTGGCCACAGGCGATGTGATGATCAAGGCCGTGGGCAATATCCGCGCCGATGTTCGCCAGGTCAATCAACAGACGGTGCACGAGTCCATCGATGCAATGGTCAAGGCCGATCCCAAGCTGGCCTGGCTAAAGGACCTGGAAGCGCAAGGCGGCGTCGACTGGCGTCAGGTCCAGGAGGTGCACACCAGCTTCAAGTACGCCAACTCCGGATTGGGTCCAGCGGCGCAATTGGCAATTGCGATCCTGATGGCTGCGGTCATGGGGCCGGTCGGATTCGGTCTGACGGGCGCCCCCCTGGCAGGAGCCACCAGCCTGGCCACGACCGGCGCGGTCAGCACCATCAACAACAAAGGTGATCTGGGCGCGGCGCTCAAGGAAACCTTGAGCAAGGAGAGCCTGAAGAGCGCGGCGACGGCCATGGCGGTCGCAGGGGCATTGCAGTACGCCGATCAAAACTGGTTCAAGGCCAGTGATGCAGCCAACAAAGGTGCTGTCAGCATCGAGGGTGGCAAGGCGCTGCCAGCGACTTCCACAACCGACAATGTCCTGACGTGGAGCAATGCATCCGATGTCGCGCTCCGCGCCGGTGGCCGGGCGGTAATCAGTAGCAGCATTTCCACGGCCATCAATGGCGGCAGCCTCAAGGACAACCTGCTCGCTTCACTTGCCGGCGAAGCCAGCACGGTGGCCATGGCCACGGGCTTCAAGTGGGTGGGCGACCAGACGCTCAGCTTCGAGAGCGGTAGTTTGCCGAAGGTCATCTCCCACGCCATCGTGGGCGGTCTGATTGCCGAAGCCACTGGCGGCGACTTCAAGACCGGCGCGGCCGCCGCGGGGCTCAACGAGGCGATGGTCAATGCGCTGTCGTCGGCTGCGCAGGGCAATGAACCCTTGCATTTGATGTTGTCGCAACTGACCGGCCTGGTGGCGGCGGCGGCGGTGAACGGCGAGCTGGACAAAGGCGTGCAGATCGCGCAGTCGGCCACCCAGTACAACCATGACTTGCATCGCAAGAATGGCGAGGCCTATGCCAAGGGCATCCTGAACGCATGCGCTCAGGTGCCTACCGCTTGCCCTGAGGGTAGCGGCAAGGTGAGTCAGCAGGAGCTTGTGGATGCCCTCGAATCGATGGCACAACACGGCAAGGGGGTGGATAAGCTCAACCCACTGGCCGTGGAATTGGTCGATACCTTCATAGAAAGGTTCCCGGACAAGGATTCGTTGTTCACGCCAACGGCATCGGAAGCTGAGCGGCTGGATACGCTCGAGAAGGCTGAGCTGGCTGGCCTGGTGCTTTCGGGTGCAGGGCTTGTGCGTGGGTTGGCGCGGAGTGGTAGAGGGTTTGTCGAGTCTATAAAATCCTGGTTTGGCGCGAGCGGTGCAAAAGAAGCAGGTGGGGTAACGAAGCCCACGATTGAATTGTTTGGAGGGAAGAATGCTCAAACGCCAGGAGCAATTAATATGGATATAAGCGCTGGTATTCAGTCCGGTGTGCGTGCCGATGCAAGAAATTTACCTCTCAAAGACAACTCAGTTGGCGAAATTGTCGCCAGCAATCCATTCATACCGAAAAGTGAAGGCGGTACCTTCTCTATGATGGATTATTTGCCTGAGGCGACGAGGGTAGTTCAGCCGGGTGGCAGAATTTTTATAAATTCAAACGCTGCTAACCCCTATGGAAAGCTGCCCAGTGT
The DNA here is from genome assembly GCF_054060555.1 of Pseudomonas sp. TE6283. Lineage (NCBI taxonomy): Bacteria > Pseudomonadati > Pseudomonadota > Gammaproteobacteria > Pseudomonadales > Pseudomonadaceae > Pseudomonas > Pseudomonas sp. TE6283. Next base: position 82,705 of record NZ_JBSSDH010000007.1, on the reverse strand, counting down.
GGCTGATCTTCAGTCTTTAGGATTGCGAGTCGTCCAAGAGGGTGCTCTAGATGCTCGGTTTGCAGGGCAAACATTCTTGCGAACAGATGGCAGTGTCATTACAAATCTAGATAGCATGAAAACCATCGTTTTAGAGAAAATAAAATGATAATTTCAGTTGAATTCAATTCTCTGGTTACATTTGATTGCACGTATGGAGAATGCGTGGTCAATGGAGGGGAAGTTCGAATTTTTGTCGAGAAAGGACTGGTTCTTAAAAAGTCAAAGCTGATAAAGGATGCATTAGGTGCCAAGGTCGTTGAGTGCGGAGGTGACGATTGCTCTAAGGTTGAGCATGTTTTCCCAGTCCACTATATATATGACCCCGTTAGAGATGTTGAGTACATTGAATGGGAACTCGAAGGGGAGTTGCTGAGTGCTCGTGCGAAGGATGGGGAGTGGCTCAAGTATAAAAGTAAAAGTGAAAGCTCATATGCGATGCATGAGTACGTGGGAGGATGCTGGTTCGTGTTTTCGGGTGTTAGTTTTTCGAGGCAAGTAGTGTATGAGTATGCTTTAGATAAAAAAACATCTACTGGCAATGAGTTTGTGCAAGAATTTAGATGCAAGGCCATGGCCGATAAACCGATGGGTGAGTACCTTCTTGAGGGGGTGATTGTCGCTTTGCCTGGACCTGGATGGATGTCTTTGGAGGTTCATGCTAATGAATTTCACATAGAGATTCCTGATAGTTGATCCTCCTTCAGCAGGTGTATGGTCAAGGCGACGTCTTGTGCTTAAGGCTTTGGCGAGGACGTCGAACGCTGGACGCGACACGCGTTGAAATTTAAGCATGGGGTATTATGCTGTCCGCTTTTTAGGTCGAGTGTTGTAGGCAAGGTTGCGATGGCAGATTTTGCGAGTATTTAATATATTTCAAAGTCATTGAGGTGCTGGGTTTATGTCTTCCGATCTCCTTTCTGACAGGTATGCGGCTCGTTTCGGCTTGCCAAATATGAGTTGTGTCGAGCTTGAGGGTTTTGTTCAGGTTCTTGAACGGGTGGCAGTGAAGAATAAAGGGTTCTTTATATTTAAGGTGGGCGGTGAGCGAGGGGGTAATATTTATACTTTTGTTTTAAATGTGTCGACGACCAAGGGTGTTGTAATAAGAAAGGATGCATGCAGTATACGGGAGGGTATGGTTTTTTTGTTTTGCGAGATTGAGCGGGCTGGCATATATCCATAGTCTGAGCGCAGGGTTTAAGGTGTAATTTTTAAGTAGGGTGCAAAGGATTTCCCATGATACGCGGCATTCTGTTTTTGTTGGCCTGCTTAATCGCTGGCTGCTCCGGCTTCGATTCTGTCCCCTGTCTTGAACCGACTCTGCCTGCCGACATGGCGTCGGTACGTGTAACCACCAATACCGATGTGTATGGCGACTCCCCCGCAGGTTCGTGGGTGCCCAAGGTAAGGCACCTGATGGCCATGGCGGGCCGTGGGTTCGATGGAGCAGAAAAGTGAGAAAAGGGGACGAAAAAAGGGGACACGAAAAAAGGGGACAGATTTATTTTTTCTACTCTAATTTCTGCCTTTGCATGGCCAAGAAGGCGACGAAGCTTGATGCTGAAGATATTAGTGAGGACGTCTAGCGCTGGAAGCGGGGCAAGTCGAAATTTAGAGTGTGAAAAATAGATCTGCCCACTTTTTCATTGGTCTAAAGGATTTGTCGAGTAAGCTTAGCGCCCAGGCTGGGCGTGAAGTTAATTTCATGATTTATGACTCTGCGGCAGCGGCCTTGAGTCGTGCGCCGAGTGTGAGCTTGCCAAAATGACTGTTGCGTATGATCTATATGGTGCGAAAGACCTAGGTCTTCTCTCGGCAAAAGTTAATGTAGAACGAACCTTGGGGGAAGCTTTAGAGGAAAGAGATAGCTCTTATCAGGGGGTGTTTATTATATGTTGGGTGGGGGTGATGCAGAGAATTTTGTTCTAAAGCTGAATATTGATCCTTTTGATGGTGATGCGGTAGAGGAAAATTATCCGGATTATACGGTCCTGCTTTATATAAATGCTACGGATCGCTCATTTGCTTTGGAGAGAATCATGAGGCAGGCGGGGTTTAAGCTGCTTAGGCATGAAGTGTTTTGAGGTGCTAATTCTTAGTCGGTGCAAAAAGATAACTGGGGTAGTTCTGTGGTTTTAAATGTTGAAACAGTGGCTGGGGCGATTCATGCCGCTTTCTGGAAATAACGATTTATTGTCGAAAATTCTTGATGGGGTGCTGCCAAGCTTTGTGCTAAACAGGGTGCTAGAGGAAAATCCAAGCTTGGATAAATATGATTTGGCTAGTATTTTTCTTGAGGGGTGTGATCGCCTGGATAGTAAAGTTCTTCCGATTTTCTGGAATTGGAAGAGTGTCAGGTCAATGAGGGGTATGTCTGATGAGATGTTTGATGAGATGTTGCTCGTCACGTCGGCAGTGAGATCAGCACCGGCGGCGACCTCACCCTGGAGAGTGGCGGCGACCAGCGTTACCAGGTGACCAAGCTTACCAGCGGCGACGATCTGACCCTGGACAGCGGGGGTGACATCACCTTCGAAGGGGTCAAGGACCTGCATCAGGAGAGCCACGAGAAGAGCAAGTCCAACGCTGGCTGGTTCAGCATGAAGGGCAAAGGGCGTACTGACGAAACCTTGCGTCAGAGTGAGCTGGCAGCCACGGGGGACGTGGTGATCAACGCCGTAGGCAACATCCGTGCGGATGTCCGCCAGGTCAATCAGCAGACGGTGCGCGAATCCATTGATGCAATGGTCAAGGCAGATCCGAAGCTTGCCTGGCTCAAGGATCTGGAAGCGCAAGGCGGCGTCGACTGGCGTCAGGTACAGGAGGTACACACCAGCTTCAAGTACAACAACTCCGGGCTTGGTCCAGCAGCGCAGATGGTGATCGCCATCCTCATGACCGTGATGCTGGGCCCGGCGGGCGCCGGCCTGTCCGGCATGCAGCTGGCCGGTGCTGCCAGCCTGGCCACCACTGGCGCGGTCGCCACCATCAACAACAAGGGCGACCTCGGTGCGGGCCTCAAGGCTATCGTCAGCAAGGAGGGCCTGACCAACGCCGCGATCGCCACGATCACGGCGGGCGTTGCCGAGCATTACCTTGGCGACATGACCATGACCAAGCAGGTCAATGGGAAGACGGTCGTCGACCTTGGTTCGATGGAGGCCATTGGCCATTTCGCCGGCCAGCAACTGATCAACAACACTTCGGCCGCCGTGATCGCCAAGGCCTTCGGACGTGATGTAACTCTCGCAGGCATTCTCCAGTCGACGATCTACAACTCCCTGGCGGCGGTGTCCTTCGATCAGGTTGGCAACCTCAACCTCAAGACCGGCAGCCCGGAAAAGATCGCACTGCATGCGCTGGTCGGCGGCTTCATCGCCGAAGCGTCGGGCAGCGACTTTGCCGTCGGGGCCATGGCGGCTGGGGTGAACGAAGCGTTTGCCAATCAGTTGCGGCGCATGGCGACGGCGATCAACCCGCAGCAACGTGACCACTTGATGTTGATGTCTTCGCAGTTGCTGGGGGTGGTAGCGGCGGCAGCGGTTGATGGCGGCAATGCCGGCAGTCTTCAGGCCGGCAGCTGGGTGGCGGGCAATGCCACGCAGTACAACAACCTTAGCCACAACGACATGCCGGACTTTGTGGACGACATGAACATCTGCGGCCTTGACGAGGGATGCCAGAGAAAGCTGTGGGTCGCCAACGAACACAAGCTCAAGAGCGAGGAAAACTTCGAGTGGGCCAAGGAAACCGGAGGCGTGGTTCGTGCCCGGGACCTGATGGGGCAGATCGCCTCTGGCTTGGCGGACCTGGAAAAACTCAACTGCCTGACGCCGACCTGCACTGAGTTCAAGGAGCTGTTGACCGAGCGTGCGGTACTGAGCCTCGAAAAGCTGGCGGATGTCTCTGGGCAATGGGCGCCGATGCTCAACATGATTGTCATGTTGCCTATCGGGCAGCGTATCAATGGACTGCGCCCGCCAGGTGTTTCGGGGGGGGGGGCTGGATTCGCCGAGGGTTCAGGCGGCGATCGAGCGGATGGTTCAAACCAAGGCGGGTCGTGTCGGAGGGGGTGAGATAAAGCCTGCAACCGGGACAGCTGCTTTGCCGACAGGCTATCGTGAGGGGGCGTCAGCAGGTGCGGGCTTTGCTCATACAGCGGGATTACCAGAAGGATATCGGCGCGTCATCAACACCAAGACAGGCAATGTCGAGGTCCTGGCTGCTGATGGCAAGCTGTACCTTGAAACTGCAGGTGGTTTGAAGCCGAAGGCAGGAGGAAATCTTGCAGGTTTGGTTGACGCTGAGAAGCGGATTGAAGCTAGCGCAGGAGCTGGAGCCGTTCCGAATCTTACTGAGCGAGGTACACTGGTTAACCTGCGCCCCAAGGATGTTGCTATCGCACAGCGACCGGTAAGGACACTTGTACAAGATGAGTCTGGTCGTTACTGGCTGCAGACTGAAAGCGGAAAACGGTTAACACCATCAGGTGCATACGATTTTGTGACTATGCCAGATGGAAGCGTCCGGGTTACCAGGCCAAATGTGAATCAGGACTTCTCAACCCATCTTGGTTTGAGTGGCGGAGGAGAGGTAAAGTATGCAGGTTCTATACGCTTTGGTAATAATGACGGGCCAGTTCGGGGGACAATAACCCACTGGACTAACAATTCTGGCCATTATCAGCCTCCTGCTACGATGAGTGGGAACTCGGGTTTGCCGCAGGATTTGTTTAAGCCAAGGTAGGTGGCATTATGAATGAACAGCAAAAGCAGCTGTGTCAACACCTTGCAGCACTGAGCTCAGAGCAGGCTGCTGAATGGCTAATGGGGGCCTATCCGTTAGAATCCAAGGACTATGGTGAGGCGCTGTTGCTGATTCCTCATCGATCCTGGAAGCGATCCGATCAAAGGCGTTTGGCTGGTTACTATTTTAAGAAGATACCGTTTTCCAGTGCGAGGGGGTACGAGGTGTTTTCCTCGTTTATGTCTGTAAAGACTTTTATTGAGTGCGTCAGGGAGAATCTTCCAGCTAGCACTTCTGACAGGGAGTTGCTGCTCTACTATCTGACTCCTGTTCTGGGTAAGGCCGCAAAAAATGAATCTGATCGACTGTTGGCAAGAGGCTTTTTGAGTGAGGTTGGCTCTTGCGCCTAAAGCTGAATTCAGATAAGTAAGCACCGTTTGTGTTCTTCGATCGAGAAAAGGGACCGAGAAAAGGGGACAGATTTATTTTTCTACTCTAGTTTCTGCCCTTGCATGGCCAAGACGGCGATCAAGCTTGGTGCTTAAGATGTCAGTGAGGACGTTTAGCGCTGGAAGCGGGGTAAGTCGAAATTAGAGTGTGAAAAATAAGTATGTCCCCTTCTCGTATGTAGTGAGGAATGATCGCACGGGGGCGATCGTCCAGGTCTCTAATAAAAACGATCCTGAGTGGGTTGCGCCATGGGGCTGATTGCAGAAGTGTTTGTTGAAAGTTTGCCTATTACACCTACACTGATATGGAATGGCACCCCTTTGTTTGATGTCGGCGATGGAATTAAATTGGTTGACTACTGCAAAAGTAATGCTATTGCAGTTCTTGGCATGGAAGGGTTTGAAATCAAGGGGGGTAAGAGAGTTCCATGTATGGATTTTATTATTGACTTTTTCGCATCATTGAATGAAGTGGATTTCGCTGCGAAGTCGGTGGAAGTGAGTCGGGAAGTTATTGGAAGCATGGCCGGTCGCGGGGTGTTTTTGGAATTTGTCCTAGTTAGGGTTTAGTTAGTTCTGGTTAGGGTTTGGTTGATGAGAGAGACGCAGATGGGCGGCAAATATCTTGTTTCAGTAGGGGCAGGTTTACTTGTCCTGCTCTGATTTTTGCTGCCGTATGCCAAGATGATATTTAATTAGTGCGTCGAAAATAAAAATGTCCATTTTCGGGGTCCCCATATGGAGCACAGAAATCCCGAGGAGGTAAATGTTATGGAATTTCCCGCACTCACTCAACTACTCGGTTGCTATCTTCATCAAGATTGGCCGGAAGAGTACACTGACAGCAGTGAAGCTTTAGCCGACATGCTGAAGCATGAGCCGCAAGCCACTCTGTTAGCAGGAGCACAGGAGATAGAGGCTCTCTTGGCTTCCAAGCTTTCCATGGATGATCTCGAACACCTTGTAACGTGGAAAATTGGGTGTTTTTACGCTCCGAGCTCCGAAGGTGTCAGCCTTGCGGAGTGGCTGAACAACATCAGACATGCTTTTCTTTGCGGTCAGTCCTGAGGGTTTTCCATGTCCCATACGAGTTGCCTTGTAGCCGTACGTAATTCGAATGGCGTTCAAAATTTCACCCCAGTGAAAGTGTATGAGAAGAATTTTTCTGGCGAAATTGCTGTGCAATGGAGTGCATTGAAAACATGATTTTGACGATTCGTTTTGAGCAGGACCTTATAAGTAAAAGACTGCTGGAGCTACGATATCTCCCCTGCCTTTGTAAAGTTTCGGAGACCTTTGTGATCGAGTTTTTCGACCCTTTGCCCGTCGTCAGCGGAACGGTAATGGAGTGGGACAGGGCGGCACTTGAACAACGGGTTATCCCAGGGACAGGTGGAGAGTGCTCTCACTATGCATTCTCAGAAGTCAGTCTGGCGCCGCTTGAGGGGGATCGTTATCTGATAGTCGACCTGAAAATGTTTCATCGGTATTTTGGTTGGTGTGAGGTCCTAAAGGATGGCGCTTATGTAACGCCGGGAGTTTTTTGGGATGAAGAATGAATTGATTGCAGGGCAAGTGTTTGCCTGGTGATATTTAATCTAGGGAGCTTAGCCCAGGCCAGCTCAAAATGCACTTGAGGACCTTGGCAAAGGGAGTAATTATGAGTGAGGTGGTGCTGTCTTATGTTGCTCTAATTGAAAGCTATTTATGTGGTAAATATACCTTGAACAAATTTGTTGAGATGTTTTTTTGTCAGTTCAAAAATGAGTCGCGAGTGTTGCCCGAGGATGTTTATCTTGTGCTGGACGAATTGTTCGGCAATCTTGACGCTTTTACAGAGAATGAGGATTTATTGCGCGACGATTCCGATTATTACCTGAGTGCGAAACAGGTGGATCATTGCATTCGGCGCGCTTTCGAGTCTCTTGAAAAGTACATTGTTTGCTAATGTTCTTCATAGGCTTAAAAAGGGACTGTCATGTACGAAGTCATGCTGGAAAGCGTACCGGACGCGGCGTTGCAGGCCGCTCTCAAGGTGATCGTGGCTACGGCGCAGACGCTTTCTGATCTTTCGCTGTCGGGAGACTCCGAGGTTCAACGTGGGGCGAGCCTGGAGACATTGACGCAGCGATTGCGAGTTAGTAGTGAGTCGGTATGTTTGAGCCTGCGCCTCTGGGAGTTCAATGTATCCAATAAGGTGAGCCTGCCGTTGGTGCTGCTACGCGTCATCAAGTGGGAAGATCGCCTCGATATTGAACTCTCCTTCAACAGCACGCCTGCTGACGACCTGCACGATATCATGCAGGCGCTGCATACATATGCGTCGGGCTTGGCAGGTCGTTTTTCGATACCTGTATTTTATGGCGGGATGGAGCCTGCGCTTGATAAGGATACGCGGTACTTTACCAACGACATGCTTGGCCCGCTTTAAACTGATCGGGCGGCACAAGGCCGTTCCTGCAGGCTTATTCTTCTGCCTGGCATGACAGATAAACCGGCGGCACCTGGTCTACCAGCCAGACACCGTTATCCGCTTGATAGAACACTGCTCCCGCTGCGCACATGGCCTGGGTATCGACCGTGAGCAGCACCGGCTGACCATAGCGCTTGCCCACCGCCAGCGCAGTCTGCGAATCCTCGCTGAGGTGTACATGGTGGCGGCTGCCCGGGATCAGGCCCTGGGCCTCGATAGAGGCCAGGAAGCGACTGGCGGTGCCGTGATAGAGCAGGGCGGGTGGCGCCTTGGCGACGTGGCGCACTTCCACCTGGGCGCTGCTATGGCCCTGGGCGGCGCGGATGCGACGGCCATCGTCGGAGAGGGTGAAACGGCGCTTGTCATTGGTCTCGACCACTTCACGCAAGGCGTGCAGGTCGAAGGCATGACCTTGCCGGCCGGCGCCGTGGATCAGCGCGTCAACATCGGCCCAGCCGTCGCGGTCGAGGGACAGCTCGATGGATTCGGGGGCGTGGCGCAGCACGTAGCTGAGGAACTTGCTGAGGGCGTCGCGTTGTTTCTGGTTCACTGGAAAGGTCCTTTTCCATGGCTTCTGGTCGTTTGGGTTGGGGGCATTCTCCGGGTTTGGGGTTGGCTGCTCAAGTGTGTGCAATGACCTGTGGAAGCGAACTCCCACAGGTGCGTTGGTTACATCAGCCCTGACGCAAGGCGTCGAGTAGCGCCTTGAGCTGGTCGCGGCCCTGGGCATCCAGCCCGAACACCGGCCGCCGTGGCTCGCCTACCGGTAGCCCGGTCATCTCCAGGCCCGCCTTGATGGTCGCCGGCAAGCCGCCCTTGAGAATGAAGTCGAGCAACGGCAACTGGCGGTAGAACAGCGCCTTGGCCTGCTCCAGCTCACCGGCTTGCACCGCCTGGTACAGCCGCAGGTTCAGCTCGGGAATCAGATTGGCCGCCGCCGTGCACCAGCCTGTGGCACCGGCCACGAAAGCCTCCAGCGCCAGCGGGTTGCAGCCGTTGTAGAACGGTACCTGGCCTTCACCGAGCAACTGCAGCTTGTGCATGCGCTGGATGTCGCCGGTGCTCTCCTTGACCATGGTCACGTTGTCCACCTCGCGCACGATACGCAGGATCAGCTCCACCGGCATGTCGGTACCGCTGGTGGCGGGGTTGTTGTAGAGCATGATCGGGATGTCGATGGCCGCGCCAATGGTGCGGTAGTGCTGGACGATCTCGGCTTCGCTGAGCTTCCAGTAGGCCGCCGGCAGCACCATCACCGCGTCGGCGCCGTGCTGCTGGGCGAAGCGGGCGCGGCGCACGGCGCCGGCGGTGGTCAGGTCGGAGACGCTGACGATGCTCGGCACGCGCTTGGCGATGCGCTCCAGGCTGTACTGGGCAACCTGCTGCCATTCGCTGTCGCTCAGGTAGGCGCCTTCGCCGGTGCTGCCCAACGGGGCGATGGCGTGGGAACCGCCTGCGATCAGGCGGTCGATGGACTGGCCCAGCGCGGGCAGGTCGAGCTGTTCGCCGTCGGCGCTGAACGGGGTGATGGTGTAGCCGATGATGCCGTGGAATTGATTGGTCATTGTGCAAGGCTCCGCAAGCAAGGCGTAGAGGGATCAGTTCAGGCAATCGGCGTGGCTGCGCAGAGCCTGCCGGGCGTAATAGTTGAAGGCGGCGCCGTGGCGCTTGGGCCGGTCGATCCAGTCATGGGCGTCGCGGCCAAGCTCCGGGGTGATCGGCTTGATGGTGCCGGCGGCCATCGCCAGCAGCTGCAGGCGCGCGGCGCGCTCGATCAGCTGGGCGTAGACGCAGGCCTGCTCGATACTGGTACCGGTGGACAGCTGGCCATGGTGCGAGAGCAGGATGGCGCGCTTGTCGCCCAGGGCGGCGCTGATGATCTCGCCTTCCTCGTTGCCCACCGGCACGCCCGGCCAGGCTTCGAGAAACGCGCAGTCCTCGTACAGCGGGCACAGGTCCATGTGCGAGACCTGCAGTGGCACTTCGAGCATCGACAGCGCGGCGACATGGGTCGGGTGGGTGTGGATGATGCAGTTGACGTCGGGGCGGGCGCGGTACACCCAGCTGTGGAAGCGGTTGGCCGGGTTGGGCATGCCCTGGCCTTCGAGCACTTCGAGGTCTTCGTTGACCAGCAGCAGGTTGGTGGCGGTGATTTCGTCGAAGCCCAGGCCCAGTTGCTGGGTGTAGAAGGTACCCGGTTGCGGGCCACGGGCGCTGATCTGCCCGGCCAGGCCCGAGTCGTGGCCGTTGTCGAAGAGAATTCGGCAGGTCAGGGCCAGCTTTTCGCGCACAGTCCACGTATTATCGGCAAGCGAGCCTTGCATCTGTGTCAGTGCCTTTTGCACCAGCTGGTCTTTGCTGAGGGTAAGGGTGTTGGCCATGGGGAGCTTTCCTCTGTGGCGTGATGACGGATGTCAGGGCTGGCTCGCCCCCGAGCTTTGGACGGTGAGGGGGTGAGCCATCAGATGACACAAATAATCCTATATGACACAAAGTGTCATAAGCAAGTGCGTTTGTTCGGGAAACCCGCGTCACATGTCTATCCGACTGAAACTGCTGAGAAAGAAACTGGGCATTACCCTTGAGCAGCTGGCCGACAAGTCCGGCATGACCAAGAGCTACCTGTCCAAGGTCGAGCGCGGCCTCAACACGCCGTCGATCGCCGCCGCGCTGAAGCTGGCGCGGGCGTTGAACGTCAATGTCGAGGAGCTGTTCGACGGCGAGCACGACGGCCAGGCGCGCTACAGCCTGGTACGCCGCGACGAACGCCAGGCGCTGGTGGGTGGCGGCGAGGGGCCGGGGTATGCGGTGCTGACTTCGCAGGTCGGCCAGCGCAGCCTGCTGCCGTTCCTGATCCAGCCGCCGACCGCGTTCAGCGACCCGACCTTCAAGGAACACGAAGGCGAGGAGTTTTTGTTCGTCCACGAGGGGCAGGTGGAGGTGGACTTCATGAGCGAGCGGGTGCTGCTGCAGGCGGGCGACGCCCTGCATTTCAATGCCCAGACCCCGCACCGCCTGCGCTCGGTCGGCGAGCACCAGGCGCAGTTGCTGGTCGTGGTGCAGGGCGGCGAGGGGTGAGGGCGGGGCGATGATCGAGGTCTCGCGGTTCTGGCGTGATCCGGCACTGCCCTTCCTAGAGGCCCGACGCGTGGGGGACGGCCGCCAGGTGTGCTACGCCGCCCATTCCCACGAAAGTTTCTCCATCGGCGTGATCACCGGCGGGCGCAGCACCTACCTGACCGGCAACGCCCGACACGAGGTGGCGGCGGGGACCACGGTGCTGATGAACCCAGGGGTGGTGCACACCTGCAACCCGGTCCAGGGCGAACCCTGGTCGTACCTGATGCTGTTCGTCGACATGCCCTGGCTGTTGGCGCGAGGTTTTGCGCTGCCCTCGGCGACCTTGAGCACATCGGCGGCGCTGTATGGGCAGTTGCTGGCGCTGTTCGCCGGGCTGTTCGAGCCCGGCAACGAGCGCCGGGAGGCGCAGCTGGAGGCGTTCTTCAAGGGCTTGCCGCAGCTGCTGGAGGCCGACGCGGGCGGCCAGCCCGCAGGCCATCCACGCCTTGAGCTGGCCGCCGCGTTCATCCGTGCCCATCGCCTCGACCCGCTGACAGTGGAAGACATCTGCGCCGCGGCGGGGCTGTCGCGGGCCTATTTGATCCGCGCGTTCGGCAAGCGCTTCGGCCTGACGCCCCATGGCTACCTGCTCGACCAGCGGGTGCAGCATGCCCGGACGTTACTGCGGGCGGGCAGGCCGATCGCCGAGGTGGCGCTGGAGGCGGGGTTCGCCGACCAGGCGCACCTGCAGCGGGCCTTCAAGCGTCACCTGGCGACCACGCCGGGGCACTATCGCAATGGCTGAAAGCCAGGATCACACCATCAGGTACAACGCACTCGCCACCAGCAACCCCGCCAGTACCCGATTGAGCAGGCGCATCCGCCACGGCTCGCCCAGATACTGGCGGATCATGCTGCCGGCCCAGGCCCAGCAGGCCACCGAGGCGAAGCAGATCGGCCCGTAGATCCAGGTGAACAGCCACAGCAACTGCTGCTCGCCGCCGGTATAGGCGCCGATACCGGCGACTGCCGCCAGCCAGGCCTTGGGGCTCAGCCACTGCATGGCCGCGCCGTGCCAGGCGCTGGGCGCCTGCCGGGTATCGGCGGTGCCCAGTGCACCATCGTCGCTGGCCAGTTTCCAGGCCATGTACAGCAGAAACAGTACGCCACCCCAGTGCAGCAGCCGCCCCAGCAACGGCCAGCGCAGCAACAGCTCATGCACGCCCAGCCCCACCAGCACCAGCAGCAGGCAGAAACCCAGTGTGGCGCCGGCCACATGCCCGATGCTGGCCCGCAGGCCGTGGCGCGCGCCACTGCCGAGGGCGACGATATTGACCGGGCCGGGGGAGATGGAGGCGGCCAGGGCGAAGGCCGCCATGGACAAGGTCAGGCTCATTGAAGGTTTCCTTGAACGGGGAAGGTGTGGCCATTCTGGCCGAGCCTGTGACGGGTGTATTGAACAAAAATGCCCCGCCACACCGTTACAGCTTTTGTAATAGTTTTGCGCTATCAGAGAAATCTGCTTCGATTGTAGGATCGACTTCCCTATTTTCTATCAAGGTCTATATGAGCACCTTCGCGGAGCCCCCCAGTCCCTGGCCATCCCGGCCTTCCTTCCCCCGTCCTTGTGACGCCGCCCTCGTGAGTACCCACTAATGGAATGGCTAGCCGACCCCACGGCCTGGCTGGGCCTGTTGACGCTTATCGTCCTCGAACTGGTGCTGGGTATCGACAACCTGGTGTTCATCGCCATCCTCGCCGACAAACTGCCACCCCATCAGCGCGATCGCGCCCGGGTGATCGGCCTGTCGTTGGCGCTGATCATGCGCCTGGGCCTGTTGGCCAGCATCTCGTGGATGGTGACCCTCACCGCGCCGCTGATCGACGTGTTCGGCAAGACCTTCTCCGGCCGTGACCTGATCATGCTGTTCGGTGGTGTGTTCCTGTTGTTCAAGGCCACCATGGAGCTGCACGAGCGTCTGGAGGGCCATGTCGCCCAGAGCGGCGGCGTTACCCGTCACGCGGCGTTCTGGCCGATCGTCGCGCAGATCGTGGTGCTCGACGCGGTGTTCTCGCTGGACGCGGTGATCACCGCCGTGGGCATGGTCGAGCAGTTGTCGGTGATGATGATCGCGGTGATCTTCTCCATCGGTATCATGATCGTCGCCAGCAAGCCGCTGACCCGCTTCGTCAACGAACACCCGACAGTGATCATGCTGTGCCTGGGCTTCCTGATGATGATCGGCTTCAGCCTGACTGCCGAGGGCCTGGGCTTCCATATCCCGAAAGGCTACCTGTACGCGGCCATCGGCTTCTCGCTGCTGATCGAGCTGTTCAACCAGCTGGCCCGTGCTCGCCGCAAGCGCAGCCTGCATCAGCACCGGCCATTGCGTGAGCGCACGGCCCACGCGGTGCTGCGCCTGATGGGCGGACGCCGGGTAGAAGCCGACGAGGTGGGCGAGGAGATCGCCGACCTGGTGGCCGGTGGCGACGAGCAGGTGGTGTTCGATCGCCGTGAGCGGGTGATGATCAGCGGTGTGCTCAACCTGGCCGAGCGGCCGATCCGCACGGTGATGACGGTGCGGGCCAAGGTCGATGCCATCGACCTGTCGCAGCCGGCCGAGGCGATCACCCAGATGCTGGTCAACTCGTCCTACTCGCGCCTGCCGCTGATTCGCGACGGGCGCATCGAGGAACCGCTGGGCTACGTGCACAAGAAGGAGCTGCTCAAGGAACTGCTGGCCGGCAACCAGCCGGTGCTGGAGCACCTGGCGCGGGCACCGTTGAACCTGCTGGAGAGCTTCAGCATTCTCAACGCCCTGGAGCAGATGCGCGCCCAGTCCACCCACATCGCCTTCGTGGTCAACGAATTCGGTGACTTCACCGGGGTGCTGACCATGACCGACATCCTCGAGTCGATTGCCGGTGAACTGCCGGATGCGAGCGAAGTTGAAGGGCCAGGCGTGGTGGAGGAGGCAGGCGGCTTCGTGGTCAGTGGCGCTCTTAACCTGGCCCAGGTTCAGGCGCGCACCGGCTTCGCCGCCCGCGCCACCGAGGACTACCAGAACCTGGCGGGCCTGGTGATGAGCCTGCTGGACCGCCTGCCGGTGGTGGGCGATCAGCTGGCCTGGAACGGCTGGACCATGACCGTGGTGGCGGTGGAGGAGCGTCGGGTGCGCCAGGTACGTCTTACACCGAACGCCGACGCTGACGCAGCAGGTGCTTGATGCCTTCGAGCACCAGCACCAGCACGGCGGCCCAGATCGGCAGGTAGGTCAGCCACTGGTCGGGGCCGATGGTCTCGCCCAGCAGCAGGGCCACGCCCACCAGCAGCACCGGCTCGACGTAGCTGAGCAGGCCGAACAGGCTGAACGGCAACAGGCGGCTGGCCAGCACGTAGGCGATCAGGGCGCAGGCGCTGATCGCCCCGAGCAGCGGGATAAGCCCGTACAGGCCCGGGTGCTCGGCCAGGTCCGCCGCCGACAGCGGGCCCTGGATCACGAAGTACAGGGCCCAGGGCAGCAGCAGGCACATGTCGCACCACAGCCCGCCCAGGTGGTCGGTGCGGCAGCGCCGTCTGAGGACGAAGTAGATCGGGTAGCCGATCATCACCAGCAGGGTTTCCCAGGCGAAGCTGCCGTGCTGGTAGAGCTCGTGGCCAACCCCCAGCGTGGCAAAGCCCACCGCGACCTTCTGCAGGCGCGACAGGCGTTCGCCATACACCAGCCGTCCGGTCAGCACCATGGCCAGCGGCAGCAGGAAATACCCCATCGACACTTCCAGGCTGCGCCCGTGCAGGGGCGCCCAGAGGAACAGCCACAATTGCACGCCCATCAGCCACGAGGTGCCGACCATGCCGAGCAGCAGCAGCGGTGTGCGCCGCACCCGACCGAGCAACTCACCGACCCGATTCCAGTCCTTCGAGACCAGCATGAACAGCGTCAGGCAGGGCAGGGTCAGGAGGGTCCGCCAGCCAAAGATCTCCTCGCCGTCCAGGGGCTTGAGGAAGGAGGTATAGAAGTACATCACGGCGAACAGACAGGACGCCATGACCGACGAAAGAATGCCTTTTGACACGAATGCCTCGGAAAACGGGAAGTGAGCGGGTGGATCAGCCGCGCATGATCTCAGGGGCGTTGCCCGGCGGCAACTGCGGGCTGCCCGGCCGGGCGGCCAGGGCCAGCAGCAGTTCGCCGGCGGGCATCGGTCGGGCGAACAGGTAGCCCTGCTGGAAATCCACCCCGTGGCGTGCCAGGTAGTCGCGCTGCACCTCGGTCTCCACGCCTTCGGCGACGATCCCCAGGCCCAGCTTGGCCGAGAGCTCGATGATGGTGTCGAGGATGTGCTGGGACAGGGCGTCGCCGCCGATCATGGCGACGAAGCTCTGGTCGATCTTCAGGTAGTCGACCTGGAACTGGCGCAGGTAGTTGAGGCTGGACTGGCCTGTGCCGAAGTCGTCCAGGGCGATCATCACCCCCATGGCGTGCAGCCGCTCGAACAGTTCCAGGGTCACTGGGGTCGGCTCGATCAGCTTGCGTTCGGTCAACTCCAGAGTCAGCACTACGCGCCCGGGGGGGAAGTGCTGGAGGAAAGTCTGGCAGTCGTCGAGCAGGCCCAGGTCGCGACAATGGTCGGCGGTAATATTGATGCCAATGTGAAATCCATCCTCAAGCAGGGCCGCATGCGGGGCCAGGGCCTGGGCCGTGTGCAGCATCAAAGAGCGGGTCATGGCGACGATCTGGCCGCTATGCTCAGCGTAGGGAATGAACAGGTCCGGCCGCACCAGTCCTTCACGGGGGTGCTGCCAGCGCATCAGTACCTCTACACCGGCCCAGCGGTAGTCACCCTTGCGCACCACCGGCTGGAAATACGGCACGAACTCGTCGGCGTCCAGGGCACGGTCCAACTCGCCACGGGATGAGCTGGCGCGGCGGATCTGCCAGCGGCAGGCCGCTCCGGCGGCCACGCCCAGCACCAGCAACAGGCTCAGCAGGGCGGGGTAGCGCGAGCGCATCAACGCGGCCTGCTTGCCTTCTTCGTAGCCGGCGTGCACATCGAACGGATAACGGGTGGACGCATACTGCGTGGCGGCGGAGGCAGCGCGCGGTGGCTTGCCGTCATGAACCTGGCCATCGCTGCCCATCCAGTGATTGCCGACATGCACCTTCACCAGGTTGTCGGCGCCGATCAGGTGGAGCGCGGTGAGCAGATGGCGGCCATCCACCGTGGTGATCGCGCCCCGGTCGCCACGGCCTTCCTGGCTGATCCGATAGACCAGCAGGGCATGTCCCGGGGTGACCGAGTTGCCGTTCATCAGCCATAGCTGGCCATTGGTATAGTCCTTGGCATTCACCGGCTCGTCGAAGTCGCCGTACAGCGAGGTGCAGTACAGCCGATCATGATCGAACAGGTTGGTCGAACGCACGAAGGCGTTGCGCGTCACCTCGATGCGCAGTGCCAGTTGCACCTGGTCACAGGGCAGGCCCGCCTTGGGCAGAAGCTCATGGGCGGCGGTGGACAGGCTGTCGAGGATCTCCTCGACATGGATGCCCACTTCGCGGGCCGTGGCCAGGCTGCTGGCTTGCAGTTCCTGTTCCGTCTGCCAGCGCATCACCACCAGCCCGCACAGCAGCGGCAGCACGCCGATGCCCCAGGGCAGCAGGGCGCGCCAGCTCCAGCGGGCGGGGCGTTTGGCGGTCAGGGGCATGTGCGGGTGAACCTTCTGCGAGGCGACAAGATGCTGTTGAGAATAGCCGTTTGTCGGAACAATCCGCGAACTAAAGCGCGACAAACAAATTTACGCCCTGTAGAATCGATTTACGAATACAACAATAAGGTTCTCCGCCTCCCGGGGAATCAAGCCCGCCGAGAATGGGTCCATATGACATACCATGGGTTCAAGCTGATCATTGGTGACTTCCTGGCCCGCAGCGTGCGCGGGATCCCTTGCTCACCACCACGCCATTTCCACATCCAAAGCCTGTAATCAACCGTTTTTCGCTTATAGATGAGGACACCCACATGGCAGATATCTTCGACAACCCGATGGGCCTGGAAGGCTTCGAATTCATCGAGCTCGCTTCGCCGACCCCCGGCGTGCTGGAGCCGGTTTTCCAGATTCTCGGTTTCACCAAGGTGGCCAGCCACCGCTCCAAGGATGTGCACCTGTATCGTCAGGGCGGCATCAACCTGATCCTGAACAACGAGCCCAAGAGCATCGCCTCGTATTTCGCCGCCGAGCATGGCCCATCGGTATGCGGCATGGCCTTCCGCGTGCGTAACGCCCATGAAGCCTACGCCCGTGCCCTGGAGCTGGGCGCCCAGCCGGTGGAAATCGAAACCGGCCCAATGGAACTGCGTCTGCCGGCGATCAAGGGGATCGGTGGCGCGCCGCTGTACCTGATCGACCGCTACGAGGAAGGCAGCTCGATCTACGACATCGACTTCAAGTTCATCGAAGGCGTGGACCGCAACCCGGTCGGCGCGGGCCTGAAGATCATCGACCACCTGACCCACAACGTCTATCGCGGGCGCATGGCCTACTGGGCCAACTTCTATGAAAAGCTGTTCAACTTCCGCGAGATCCGCTACTTCGACATCAAGGGTGAGTACACCGGCCTGACCTCCAAGGCGATGACCGCGCCGGACGGCATGATCCGCATTCCGCTCAACGAAGAGTCGTCCAAGGGCGCAGGTCAGATCGAAGAGTTCCTGATGCAGTTCAACGGCGAAGGCATCCAGCACGTGGCTTTCCTCACCGACGACCTGCTCAAGACCTGGGATGCGCTCAAGGGCCTGGGCATGCGCTTCATGACCCCACCGCCGCAGACCTACTACGAGATGCTCGAGGAGCGTCTGCCAGGGCACGGCGAGCCGGTCGACCAGTTGCAGGCCCGCGGCATCCTGCTCGATGGCGCCTCCGAGCCAGGCGACAAGCGTCTGCTGCTGCAGATCTTCTCGGAAACCCTGCTGGGACCGGTGTTCTTCGAGTTCATCCAGCGCAAGGGTGACGACGGCTTCGGTGAGGGCAACTTCAAGGCGTTGTTCGAGTCGATCGAGCGTGACCAGGTGCGTCGCGGCGTGCTGAGCGTCGATTAACGCGCTTCGGCTGCAAGACCCGCCGCGGGGGATGCCCGCTCCCACACCGTCATGGCGTGGGAGCGGGCATCCCCCGCGATGCTTTTGTGGCGGCTAGCGGTTGCGCAAGTAGCGAATGAGCGCCTCGGCCACGTCGGCGGTGGATGCAGGATTCTGCCCGGTGATCAGGCTGCCATCCTCCACCACGAAGGGGGCCCAGGGATCGTCCGCCTTGCTGTACTCACCGCCACGGGCGCCCAGCTCGTTTTCGGTCAGGAACGGCACCACCTCGTCCAGTTCCGCCAGTTTCTCCTCGGTGTTGGAGAAACCGGTCACCCTGCGCCCTTTGAGCAGCAGACTGTTGTCGCTGAGCTTGATATTGAGCAGACCGACCACGCCATGGCAGACCGCAGCGACCGCACCGCCGCGCTCATGGATGCGCCGTGCGAGTTCTTGCAGCGGCTGGTTGTCGGGGAAGTCCCACATCACGCCGTGCCCACCGGTGTAGTAAATCGCGCTGTACTGTTCGGCTTTCACCTGGCCGGGGCTCAGTGTGACGCCCAAACGGTTCATGAAAGTCTTGTCGTCGTACCACTGCCAGTCCAGCTCCGGCGCCATGCGCAGGCTGTGCGGGTCGATGGGCACGTAGCCGCCCGCCGGGCTGACGTAGTCGACGACAAAGCCCGCCTGCTGCACCTTGTCGACGAAGTGCACGGCCTCGCCCAGCCACAGCCCGGTGGCGCGCGGGATGGAGGGGTACTTGGCAGTATTGGTCAGCACGACCAGGAGCTTCTTGTTCATGTGCGCATGCCCGTCGAATCCATGGGAAAACGGTTGGCCAGCAAGATCGAAAGCCCTATCAGCATAGCCCTCGCCACGCAATGCGCCACGGTGGTTGGCGTTGTGCTAGTCTCCAGCAAAGCCGACGTATTACCGGGGAAAAACCATGGAACAGGACACTTCCGCTTTCCTGCAGGCTGCCATCGAAGAGGCCCGAAAGGGGTTCGAGGAGGGTGGCATCCCGATCGGCTCGGTGCTGGTGCACGACGGCAGGATCATTGGCCGCGGACACAATCGCCGTGTGCAGAATGGCAGCGCCATCCTGCATGGCGAGATGGACGCCCTGGAAAATGCCGGCAGGCAGCCGGCCCGGGTCTACCAGGAGTCTACGCTGTACACCACCTTGTCGCCTTGCGCCATGTGCAGCGGCGCTATCCTGCTGTATGGCATCAAGCATGTGGTCATCGGTGAGAACACTACGTTCATGGGTGAGGAGCAGTTGCTCGGCAGCCGGGGCGTGCGCCTGGAGGTCCACGACGATGAGGCCTGCAAGGGGTTGATGCGCCGGTTCATCGAGGCAAATCCCGAACTGTGGGACGAAGATATTGGCCGCTGACCCACATGTCGCCGGTGGGGATGTCCAGATCATTCACCTGGCACCACCGACGCGAGCTCTGGCTTCGATGGGTGATGTCGTTGGCAGCTTCGATTGGAGCTCGACACCGCTGGGAGCGCTGACATCCTGGCCGCCGGCCCTGCGCGTTGCCGTCGATATGGTGCTGATGTCGCCGTTTCCCTGTGCGCTGGTCTGGGGGCCGGCCCTGACGGTCATACACAATGAGCCCTACCAGACCCTGCTGGGCGGTAGCACTGGCCACCAGGGTTGCGCCTTCGACGCGCTCTGGGCGCATAACTGGCAGGACATGGGCGCGGCAGTGTTCAAGGTGCTCGAGGGGCAGGGCAGCCTGATCGAGGATGCGCCACTGCCGGTCCATCGAGCAGGCCTCATGGTGACGGCCTGGGTGACGGGCTGTTATTCGCCGATCCGTGACGACCAGGGCGAGGTCGCCGGTTTCCTTCACGCCCTGATCGAAACCACCGCCAGTGTGGAGACCGGTCGTGAATGGCGCGAACTGGCCCTTTCCTTCGAGGCGCGCCTGGATCAGTACCTGAGCGATCCTGAACATATCTGGCAGCTGTCACCCGATGTGATGCTGATGCTCGACGCCGACCTGCGCGTGCGCTCGGCCAATCCGGCTTGGCAGCACCTGCTGGGCTGGTGTGAAGCATCGCACGTGAACCTGCCGCTGCCCGAACTGTTTCACCCCGCCGATCGTACCGAAGCGCAACTGGCGTTGACGGCACTTTTGCAGGGGCAGGGCATGACGCCGTTCGACGCACGGCTTCGCCACACCGAAGGCCATTATTGTTGGTTCCGCTGGACGGGTGTCGCCAATGAAGCGCTGCCTGCGCTGGTGGGGCGAGACATCACCGACGACCGCCATGCGGTCCAGCGGCTGGCCGATGCCGCGGTGCGCGACGGCCAGCGCATGGAAAGCGTGGTAAAGGTGGCGGGTGGACTGGCGCACGAAATGAACAACGTGCTGTCCGGTGTCGGTAGCAGCCTGGAGCTGCTCGAACGGCGACTGGCACAGGGGCGGATGGAGCGTGTCGAGGAGTACGTGCAATTGGCTCGGGAATGTGCCCAGCGCGCCATCGGCCTGACCCAGAACCTGCTGGCCTTTGCCCGCAGCCAGCCGTTGTCGCCCAATCCCCTGAACATCAACCGCCTGCTGCAGGAGGCGGAACCGATGTTGCGTCAGACCCTCGGCGCCAAGATGCACCTGGATTGGCAGTTGGACGTCGCGCCCTGGTTGTTGCAGGTCGATCCTGATCAGTTACGCAACGCCCTCCTGCACCTGTGCAGCAATGCTCGCGATGCCTGCCTGGGCAAGGGTACCGTGACGATCAGGACCTCCAACGAGCGGTTGGCGTTGAATAGCGGGGAGTCGGCCAGCTTGCCGGCAGGTGACTACGTCATGTTGCAGATCGAGGACGATGGCCACGGCATGTCGCGCAATGATGTGGCCAGAGCCTTCGAGCCGTTCTTCACCACCAAGGCACTGGGACAGGGAGCCGGTCTTGGGTTGCCCATGGTGCACGGGTTCGTACACCAGTCGGGGGGGCAGGTGTGGATCGAATCGACCTTGGAAGAGGGGACTCGAGTGGTGCTGATGTTTCCTCGCCATTCGGGACTGGAACCTGAAACCGCCCCCTTGGACGCAGGGCCGTATCAGGCACAGGGCATGCGGTTGCTGTTGGTCGATGACGAACTCAACCTGCGTGGCCTGATGAAGGAGGCCTTGGTTGAGTGCGGCTTCGAGGTGTGCGACGTGGCCGATGCCAATGGCGCGCTGGCCGAGTTCAGGCGGGGCGCTCCGTTCGACCTGGTGATCACCGATATCGGTTTGCCAGGAGGCTTCAGTGGGCGCCAGGTGGCCAAGGCACTGCGCATGATCAAGCCGGAGCAGAAGATCCTGTTCATCACCGGCTTCACCAGCGACCCGGTCGAGCAGGCATTGCTCGACGAACCGGGCACGGCGTTGATGTTCAAGCCGTTCTCGTTGCAGACGCTGGTCACGCAGGTTCAGCGTATGTTGCAGGCCTGAGGCTGTCGTCAGAGCCCTTGCTGCAGGAACGGGTCGTCCGGGTTCTGCCGCTCCAGCTCGGCCAGCAGGACCTGGACATTCTGCAATTGGCCGGTTTCCTTCCAGTACTCGATCAGCAACACCCGAGCCCGGCGGTTGGCCGGCTGGCGACTGAGCACGGTCTCCAGCTGCTTCTGCGCGGCGTCCACCTGCTCTAGCTGGTGCAGGGTGACGGCCAGGGTGTAGCGATAGTCGCTGTTTTCCGGCTCCAGTTCGACCGCGCGTGCCAGGGCGAGCAGGGCGTATTCCTGTTGCTCGTGGCGGGTCAGCCACAGCCCCAGTTCATATTGCAGGAACGCCGAGTCCGGGCGCAGCGCCAGGGCCTTGGCCAGCACTTCGCGGGAGGCGTCGTGACGGCCTTGCTGTTCCAGCAGGCGTACCTGGGTGGCCAGTGCTTCCAGGCCTTCGGGAGCCACCGCCAGGCTGCGCTGCAGGGCCCTGGTGGCGGCGTCGTAGGCTTGCTCGTGCATGTACAGCCGGGCCAGGTGAACCTGCGCCGCGGCGTCGTCGGGCTGTTGTTCCAGGGTCTGCTCGTACTGCTCCAGGGCGTCCTGCAAGGGCCCGAAGTACAGACCGATGGCGTCGGGGTCGAGGCCGAGCAGGGCATCGACCGCGGCGAAGCGTACGCTTTGCTCGTCATCTTCCAGGAGCGGGCCCAGCACCAGGCTGCGCTGGGCGGCAGGCAGCAGGCGGTGGATGCTGGCGATGGCGGCACGCCGAACCAGCGGGTCGGCGTGTTCCAAGTCCTGCTGGGCCAGCTTCAGTGCTAGTGGCGACGGATAGTTGGGCAGTTCGGCATACAGCGCGGCGCGTCGGATCGGTGGCAGGTCGTCGCGTTGCAATTGCTGGTAGAGCACCCTGGCGGCGCCCGGCAGGCCGTCATGGGCTTGGCGCAGCGCCTTGCTGTAGCTGTGCGCCGGCAGGCTGGGCGCCGCAGGCTGCTGGTCACGCCACAGATAGCCGACCGCGATGGGCAGTATCAGCACAAGCAGCAGGGCGATCAGGAGAAGGTGGCGTCGTTGCATCGGGCGGTCCGTGGGGGCGGTACGGCAGAGCTTGGGGCAGGCGCGGGGTAATTGCAATGTTCGGCCGGCGCCTGATCCTCCTGGCGGCGCGCATCGCCGGCCGGACATCCAGGGCGCCGTATTGTCCCCCCTTCCCATGTCAGCCCGCCTCCCCACGATCCATTAGCGTTCCGAGCATTTCCGACTGGCTAAAGCAGGATGCTTACCAATGCTCTTCAGCGAACTCATGGCAGCGCTCTCCACCCGTGCGATCCGACTCCAGCGCGAGGAGGCCGACCTGATCGTCGAAGGCGATGAAGACACGCTCGATGACGCCCTGTGGGACGCGTTGGCGGCCCACAAGCCGGCGCTCTTGCAGATGCTTGCCGGCCTGGATCACGGCTGGTTGAGCCCGGCGTTGCGCATCACGCCCGAGATGCTGCCCCTGGCCGGGCTCGACCAGGCGGCTATCGACCGCATTGTCGCCACGGTACCCGGCGGCGCGGCCAACCTGCAGGACATCTACCCGCTGGCGCCGCTGCAGGAGGGCATGCTCTACCACCACCTCACGGCGGCCGACGGCGACCCCTATGTGCTGCAGGCGCAACTGCGCTTCGCCAGCCCCAAGCGCCTGCAGGCGTTCGCCGAGGCGCTCGACTGGGTAATCCAGCGCCATGACATCCTGCGCACGGCGCTGGCCTGGGAATGCCTGGACCAGCCGCTGCAGGTGGTGTGGCGCAAGGCGCCGCTGGTCTGCGAGGCCGTCGAGCTGAACGGCGACGCAGATGTGCTGGGCCGGTTGCGAGAACGCTTCGACACTCATCGCTACCGCATGGACCTGGGCCAGGCGCCGCTACTGCGCCTGGTGCATGCCCAGGCCCGCGACGGCGAGGTACTGGCCTTGCTGCTGTTCCATCACACCGTCATGGATCACACCGGGCTGGATATCGTGCGCCGCGAGATCCAGGCCTACCTGGCGGGTGAGGGCAAGCGACTGCCGGCCCCGGTGCCGTTCCGCGACCTGCTGGCCAGAAGTCGGCAGGCCCAGGATGAACAGGCCCATGAGGCCTTCTTCGGCGCCATGCTCGCCGATATCGACGAGCCGACCCTGGCCTTCGGTATCCAGGAGGTGGCCGGCCAGGCCATGGAGGAAGCCAGGCTGACCCTGACTTCCAGCCTCAGCCGGCGCCTGCGGGCCCAGGCACGGCTGCTCGGCGTGAGCCCGGCGAGCATCATGCACCTGGGGCTGGCGCGCCTGCTTGGGGCGCTGTCCGGACGCGAGTCGGTGGTGTTCGGCAGTGTGCTGCTCGGGCGCATGGCGGCGGGCGAGGGCGGCGAACAGGCCCTGGGGATGTTCATCAATACCTTGCCGCTGCGCGTCGACCTGCGCGGGCAGGGTGTGCGTGAGGCGCTGCTGGTCACCCATCGACAACTGACGGCGTTGCTCGGCCATGAGCAGGCGCCCCTGGCCCTGGCCCAGCGCTGCAGCGGCGTGGTGGCGCCGACGCCGCTGTTCAACAGCATGCTCAACTACCGCCACAGTGCGGCGGGCGATGCGGCCGAGGTGATCGCGGTGGCGCCGGGCATCGATGTGGTGGGGGCCGAGGAGCGCACCAACTACCCCTTGAACCTGGCCGTCGACGACCTCGGCGAGGACCTGCGCCTGACGGTCCAAGCCCTTGCCGAGTGGGGCGCAGAGCGCTTGTGTGGGCAGTTGCGGCAGGTATTTGAAGGGGTGGTGGAAGCGCTCGAACAGCAGCCCGAGCGGCCATTGCTGGACCTGCCGGTGCTGACCGTCGAGGAACGCCATCACCTGCTGGTGGACTGCAATGACACGGCGGTCGACCATGACCTGGACCTGCCGCTGCACGCCCTGTTCGAACACCAGGCGCAACTGCGCCCCGACGCCGTCGCGGTGGATGCCGATGGCGAGCGACTGAGCTATCGGCAACTCGACGAGCAGGCCAACCGCCTGGCCCACCATTTGGTCGAACTCGGGGTCAAGCCCGACGACCGGGTGGCGATCTGCGTCGAACGCAGCGTTTCGATGGTGGTTGGCCTGCTGGCCATCCTCAAGGCCGGTGGCGCCTACGTGCCGCTCGACCCGGGTTACCCGGCCGGGCGTATCCGTCATATGCTCGAAGACAGCGCGCCATTGGCGGTGCTGGTCCACAGCGCTACCCGCGAGGTACCGGGCGAGGTGGCGGTGCCACGGGTCGACCTCGACCAGCCGACCTGGGAAGCCTTGCCGGCCACCTGCCCACGGGTGGCCGGGCTCACCCCACGGCACCTGGCCTATGTGATCTACACCTCTGGCTCCACCGGCATGCCAAAGGGGGTGATGGTCGAGCACCGCAGCGTGGTCAACCTGGTGCGCTGGGCCGCGGGGCTGTGCCCGACCCGCGCCGACGGCGCGCTGCTGCACAAGACGCCGATCAGTTTCGACGCCTCGGTGTGGGAGCTGTTCTGGCCGCTGGGCAGCGGGTTGCGTCTGGTGCTGGCGCGACCGGATGGCCAGCGCGACGCGGATTATGTCGCACGGGAGATCGTCGAACGGCAGGTCAGCGTGGTGCAGTTCGTGCCGGCGCTGTTGCAGCAGTTCGTCGAGCAGGCGCGCAGCGCGCAGTGCGCCAGCCTGACCGATATCGTCTGCGGTGGCGGTGAGCTGACCGAATCCCTGGCACGCCAGGTGCGCGAGCGCTTGCCTCAGGTGCGCCTGCACAACGTCTACGGACCCACCGAAACCACGGTCGACTGCACCGTCTTCACCCTGGAGCCAGGACAACCTGTGCCCCACGGCGCGCTGCCGATCGGCCGGCCCATCGACAATACCCGCCTGTACGTCCTGGACGACGCCGACCAGCCACTGCCGTGGGGCGTGGCCGGGCACCTGCACATCAGTGGCGCGGGGGTGGCGCGGGGCTATCTGGGCCTGGCAGGGCAGCAGGCCGGGCGCTTTATCGACAGTCCGTTCGTCAAGGGTGAGCGCCTGTACCGCAGCGGTGACCTGGTGCGTCAGCGCGCGGACGGGAGCCTTGCGTTCCTTGGCCGTAACGACCACCAGATCAAGCTGCGCGGCCTGCGCATCGAACCGGGCGAGATCGAGGCCTGCCTGAACCGCCTGCCTGGCGTGCGCGAGGCGCTGGTGCTGGTTCACGAGCATCCGCACAGCGGCCCACGCCTGGTGGCCTACCACAGCGGTCGGGCCCAGGTCGCGCAAGACCTGCGTGAGCATCTGCTGGGCCAATTGCCCGAGTACATGGTGCCGGCGCTGTTCATTCACCTCGAGGCCATGCCGTTGACGCCCAATGGCAAGGTCGACCGCAAGGCCCTGCCGGCGCCCGAAGCACCGATGCGGCAGTACCAGGCTCCCGAGGGGCCGGTCGAGACCGCCCTGGCGGCGATCTGGACGGATCTGCTCGGTGTCGAGGCGGTGGGGCGTGACGACAACTTCTTTGAATTGGGCGGCCATTCGCTGCTGGCGGTGCGTCTGGTCGAACGCATGCGCCAGCAGGCGCTGCAAGCCGATGTGCGGGTGCTGTTCAGCCAGCCCACACTGGCGGCGCTGGCGGCGTCGGTGGGTGCTCGGGCGACTGTCGCCGTGCCGGCCAACCGCATCCCCGTCGATTGCACGCGGATCACTCCGGACATGCTGCCCCTGGCCAGTCTCGACCAGGACGCCATCGATGCGCTGGTGCGCCAGATCCCCGGCGGCGTGGAAAATGTCCAGGACATCTACGGCCTGGCGCCGTTGCAGCAGGGCATTCTCTACCATCACCTGGCCAGCGAAGGCGCCGACCCCTACGTGGTGCAGGCGCGTTTCGCCTTTGCCGGCCAGGCCGAGCTGGACGCGTTCGTTGCGGCGCTGAACCAGGTCATCGCCCGCCACGATATCCTGCGCACCAGCCTGCACTGGCAGGGCCTGGACGAGGCGGTGCAGGTGGTCTGGCGCGAGGCGCCGCTGGTGCCGAGCCCGGCGCTGGAGACACTGCGGCTCGACCTGGGGCAGGCGCCACTGTTGCGCCTGAGCAGCCAGGTCCAGGCCGGTCGCCTGGAGGCGACCCTGCTGCTGCACCATATCCTCCTCGACCACACTGCCGTGGAGCAGCTGGTGGCCGAGATCGGTGCCTTGCTGCAAGGGCAGACGGCGCTGCCGGACAGCGTGCCGTACCGCAACTACGTTGCCCAGGCGCGCCTGGGCGTCGACCCGCAGGCCGACGAGGCGCTGTTCCGCGAGCTGCTGGGCGATATCGACGAACCGACCGAGGTGTTCGGTTTGCGCGAGGCCCAGGTCGATACGGGCCTGGTCAGTGAAAGCCGCCAGCCGCTGGAGCCGGAACTGGGGGCTCGTCTGCGTGGCCAGGCCAGGGCGCTCGGGGTCAGCGTCGCCAGCCTGGTGCACCAGGCCTGGGGCCAGGTGCTGGCGCAGTTGTCCGGCCGCGAGGACGTGGTGTTCGGCACCGTGCTGCTTGGTCGCCTGCTGGGCGGCGAGGGCGCCGACCGGGCGCTGGGCATGTTCATCAATACCTTGCCGCTGAGGGTCAGCGTGGGGGCTGCGGGCGTAGCCGACGGGGTGCGCCTGACCCATCAGCGCCTGGCGCGCCTGCTGGCGCACGAACAGGCGTCCCTGGCCCTGGCCCAGCGTTGCAGTGGCGTACCGGCGTCCCAGGCGCTGTTCACCAGCTTGCTGAACTATCGCCACAGTGCCGGTAAACCGGCCGAGGGGCCAGCCTGGGACGGGATCGAACTGCTGAGCGCGCAAGAGCGCAGCAACTATCCGCTGGTGGTCAGTGTCGACGATTACGGTAATGACTTCAGACTGACGGTGCAGGCCGTGGCCCCCGTGGACGGTGGCCGGGTCTGCCAGCTGCTGCGCATGGCGCTGTTGCAACTGGTCACGGCGTTGGAACAGACGCCGAGGAGCGCGCTGAACAGCCTCCATCGCGTGCCGGAAGCAGAGCGCGAACGCGTGCTGCGGCAGTTCAACGCCACGGCGCGTGAATATCCGCGTGAACTGGCCGTGCACCGATTGTTCGAGGCCCAGGCCGTGAATTCGCCGGATGCGCTGGCGGTGGTCCAGGGTCAGCGTCGATGGACCTTCGCCCAGCTCGAGGCCCAGGCCAATCGCCTGGCCTATTTCCTGCTCGAACAGGGCGTGCGGGCTGGCGATCGGGTAGCCTTGCTGCTGCCACGTTCGTTCGACCTGCTGGCGGCCCAGCTGGCGGTGAGCAAATGCGCGGCGGTGTTCGTGCCGCTGGACGGCAACGCCCCGGCCGAGCGCCAGGCGTTCATGGTGGCCGACAGCCAGGCGCGACTGCTGTTGACCCACAGCGACCAGCCGCAAGTGGAGGGCGCGCGCCGGGTCGAACTCGACCGCCTCGACCTGAGCGGTTACGCCGATGCGCCATTGGGCCTGGCGGTGGACGCCGGCAGCGCGGCGTACATCATGTACACCTCCGGCTCCACCGGTACACCGAAAGGCGTGCCGGTGCCGCACCGGGCCATCGTGCGCCTGGTGATCAACAACGGCTTTGCCGATTTCAACAGCCAGGACCGCGTGGCCTTCGCCTCCAACCCGGCGTTCGACGCCAGCACCCTGGAAGTCTGGGCGCCACTGCTCAACGGCGGCGCGGTGGTGGTGATCGACCAGGACACGGTGCTGTCGCGCCAGGGCCTGCGCGAAGTGCTGCTGGAGCAGGGCGTCACCGTGCTGTGGCTGACCGCCGGCCTGTTCCATCAGTTCGCCGACGACCTGCTGCCTGCGTTCCGAGCGCTTCGCTACCTGATGGTCGGTGGCGATGTGCTGGACCCGGCGGTGATCGCCCGGGTACTGCGCGATGGCGCGCCGCACCACCTGCTCAATGGCTACGGCCCGACCGAGGCCACTACTTTCAGCACCACCCACGAAATCACCGCGGTGGGCGAGGGCAGCATCCCGATTGGCAAGCCGATCGGCAACAGCCGCTGCTATGTGCTCGATGCCCGCCAGCAACTGCTGCCAGTGGGCGCGGTGGGCGAGTTGTATATCGCCGGTGACGGCGTGGCCCTGGGCTACCTGGGCCAGCCGGAACTGACGGCTGAGCGCTTCCTGCCCGATCCGTTCAACGGCGGCACGATGTACCGCAGCGGCGACCTGGTGAGCTGGCAGGCCGACGGTACCCTGCGTTACCTGGGCCGCGCCGACCAGCAGGTCAAGCTGCGTGGCTTCCGTATCGAGCTGGGCGAGATCGAGGCGCGCCTGGGCGAGTGCCCGGGGGTTCGCGATGCCGCCGTGATCGTGCGGGAGGACGCGCCGGGCGACAAGCGCCTGGTCGCTTACTTCACCGGCCAGGTGCCGACCATCGGCGAGCTGCATGAGCGTCTGCAAGGCGTGCTGCCGGACTACATGCTGCCATCGGCCTACGTGCGCCTGGACGCGTTGCCGCTGACCGCCAACGGCAAGCTCGACCGCCGCGCCTTGCCCAAGCCGGGCAGTGAGGCGCTGGTCAGCCGTGCCTTCGAGGCGCCGCAAGGTGAGATCGAAACCGCGCTGGCTGCGATCTGGGCCGAGGTGCTCAAGGTCGAACAGATCGGCCGCCATGACCACTTCTTCGAGCTGGGCGGCCACTCGCTGCTGGCGGTGAGCCTGATCGAGCGCATGCGCAAGGCCGGGCTGGATGCCGATGTGCGCGTGCTGTTCGCCCAGCCGACCCTGGCCGCGTTGGCGGCTGCTGTCGGCTCCGGGCGGGAAGTGGCAGTGCCCGAGAACCGTGTGCCGCAAGGCGCGATGCAGATCACGCCGGACATGCTCAGCCTGATCGATCTGGACCAGGCCAGCATCGACCGTATCGTCGCCACCGTGCCGGGTGGTGCGGCCAACGTCCAGGAAATCTACCCGCTGGCGCCGTTGCAATCGGGCATTCTCTACCACCACCTCAGCGCCGAGCAGGGCGACCCGTACCTGCTGCAGTCGCGCATGGCCTTCGACAGCCTGGAGCGGCTGCGTACCTGGGCCGAGGCCTTGCAACAGGTCATCGACCGCCACGACATCCTGCGTACCTCGGTGGTCTGGGAGGGACTGGAGCAACCGGTGCAGGTGGTCTGGCGCGAGGCCGGCCTGGCGGTCAGCGAGGTTACCGGCCTGGGCGAAGAGGCGGTGATCGAGCAATTGCAGGCCCGTTTCGATGCCCGTCAGCAGCGTCTGGACCTGACCCGGGCGCCCTTGCTGCGCCTGGTCTATGCCGAAGATCCGCGCCAGGGCGAGTGGGTAGCCCTGTTGCAGTTCCACCACCTGACCCTCGACCACGCCGCCATGGCCGTGGTCGGCGAGGAGATGCAGGCGCTGCTGGACGGGCGTGGCGTTGCACTGCCCGCCGCGGTGCCGTATCGCAACTATGTCGCCCAGGTTTGCCTGGGCGATGATCAGACCGGCCACGAGGCGTTCTTCCGCGCGCAACTGGGTGATATCGACGAACCTACCCTGCCGTATGGCCTGGCCGATGTGCAGGGCGACGGCGGGCGGGTCGAACATGCCGCGCTGATGCTGCCGGCCACCCTGGCCCATGGCTTGCGTGAGCAAGCGCGGCAGCGCGGCGTCAGCGCCGCCAGCCTGGTGCACCTGGCCTGGGCTCGCGTGGTGGGCGTGCTGGCGGGGCGCGGTGACGTGGTGTTCGGCACCGTGCTGATGGGCCGCCTGCAAGCGGGCGAGGGTGCCGACCGGGCCCTGGGCATGTTCATCAATACCCTGCCATTGCGGGTGGACACCGCGTTGCCGGTTGACCAGGCACTGCGTGTCACCCACCAGCGGCTGTCGGCGCTGCTCGGTCACGAGCACGCCCCCCTGGCGCTGGCCCAGCGTTGCAGCGGCGTGGCCGCTTCGGCGCCATTGTTCAGTGCCTTGCTCAACTACCGTCACAGTACCGAGGGTGTCGCTCGCGACGGTGAGGGCATCTGGCAGGGCGTGCGCCTGCTGGGTGGCGAGGAGCGCAGCAACTACCCGCTGACCCTGAGCGTCGACGACCTGGGTGAGGGCTTCGGCTTGAGCGTGCTGGCCGCCGAAGGGCTGCCGGCAGCGCAGATCGGCGGCTGGATGGTCAATACCCTCGGCCGATTGGTGCAGGCCCTGCAGCAGTGCCCGGGGCAAGTGGTCGAAGCCTTGCCGATGCTGGATGACGAAGCTTCGCGCCAGGTGCTGGAGGACTTCAACGCCACAGCCGAGGCCTATCCGCAAGGTCAGACCGTGCACGCGCTGGTCGAGGCCCAAGCGCCTGAAGCATTGGCCGTTGTACAGGGTGAGCTGAGTCTGAGCTACGGCGAGCTCAACCAGCGTGCCAACCGCCTGGCTCATCACCTGATCGAGCGTGGCGTGGTCCTGGGCGACCGTGTGGCGCTGTGCCTGGAACGTGGTCCGCAACGGATGGTGGCGATGCTGGCCGTGCTCAAGGCCGGCGCGGCGTATGTGCCGGTCGATCCCGGCTATCCGGCGCAGCGGATTGCCTATTTGCTCAGCGACAGCGCGCCAGCGCTGGTGCTGGTCGAGTCGGCCACCGAAGCATTGGTAGGGGATGCAGCCAAACTCAGGCTGGATGGCGATGACTGGCTCGACCAGGCGGCCAGCAATCCCGTCGTCGCTGGGCTGGACGCGCATCAGTTGGCCTATGTCATCTACACCTCCGGTTCCACCGGCCAGCCCAAGGGGGTGATGGTCGAGCACCGCACCCTGGCCAACCTGATCCACTGGCATTGCCAGGCGTTCGCGCTAGGCGAGGGCAGCCATACCTCCAGCGTCGCCGGCTTCGGCTTCGACGCCATGGCCTGGGAAGCCTGGCCGGCCCTGTGCGCCGGGGCGGTGCTGCACCTGCCGCCGGCGTCCATCGGCGGCGAGCATGTCGATGAACTGCTCGACTGGTGGCTGGAGCAGCCGCTGCACGTGAGCTTCCTGCCGACACCGGTCGCCGAGCAGGCACTGCGCCGCGAACGCCAGCACCCGACCCTGCGCACGTTGCTGGTCGGCGGCGATCGCCTGCGCCAGTTCGACCGTGATCCGGGCTTTGCGCTGGTCAACAACTATGGCCCGACCGAGACCACCGTGGTGGCGACGTCGGGGCAACTGCAACCGGGCGGTGCGCTGCATATCGGCAAGCCGACCGCCAACACCCGCGTCTATGTGTTGGATGAGCAGCGCCAGCCTGTACCGGTGGGTGTGATAGGCGAGTTGTACATCGGTGGCGCCCAGGTTGCCCGAGGCTATCTCAATCGCCCTGAACTGACTGCCGAGCGTTTCCTCGACGATCCGTTCAACGGCGGCCGGATGTACCGCACGGGCGATCTGGTGCGCTGGAATGCCGATGGCACGCTGGACTACCAGGGCCGCAATGACGACCAGGTGAAGATCCGTGGCGTGCGGGTCGAACTGGGCGAGATCGAGGCCGCGCTGAAGGCTCAGCCGGGTATCGCGGATGCCGTGGTGCTGGTGCGTGACGAGCGTCTGCTGGCCTGGTTCACCGAAGCTGCCGTGGTCGATCTCGACACCTTGCGCCAAGGCCTGCAAGCCAGCCTTCCGGGCCACTTGATACCGCAAGCCTTCGTCCGCCTGGACGAGTTGCCACTGACCCGCCACGGCAAGCTGGACCGCAAGGCTTTGCCGGAGCCGGCCATACTCGCCGACCAGGCCTACGCCATGCCGGAAGGCCCCGTGGAGACCATTATCGCGGCACTCTGGGCCGAGGTACTGGGTATTGCGCAGGTCGGTCGCCATGACAACTTCTTCGAACTCGGCGGCCACTCGCTGCTCGCGGTGAGCCTCACCGCGCGCCTGCGCCAGGCCGGCCTGCAAGCCGACGTGCGCACTCTGTTCGGTCAGCCGACGGTAGCGGCGCTGGCGGCGACCCTGGGCCATGGCCGCCAGGTCGAGGTGCCGGCCAACCGGATCCCGGCCGGCTGCACCCGGATCACTCCGGACATGCTGCCACTGGTGGAGCTGGAACCGGCCGCCATCGAGCGCATCGTCGCCACGGTGCCGGGCGGTGCGGCCAACGTGCAGGACATCTACCCGCTGGCGCCGTTGCAGGAGGGCATCCTTTACCACCACCTCAGCTCGCCGGAGCACGATCCCTATGTGCTGCAGTCGCGCATGGCGTTCGACAGCCCGGCACGCCTGGAGGCGTTCGCCAGGGCCTTGCGCCAGGCCATCAGCCGTCATGACGTGCTGCGTACCGCGGTGCTCTGGGAAGGTCTGGCGCAACCGTTGCAGGTGGTCTGGCGCGAGGCGCCGCTGCTGGTCGCGCCGCTGGATGGGCAAGACCTGCAACGCCTCGACCTGGCCCGGGCGCCGCTGATCCGCCTGCTGTATAGCGGCGTTACCGGCAGCGAGCGCATCGAGGCGCTATTGCAGTTCCACCATATTGTCCTCGATCACACCGCCCTGGAGATCATCGGCGCTGAGTTGCTGGGCTACTTGCAGGGCAGCGCCGCGCCGGTGCAGGCCCCGGTGCCTTATCGCAACTATGTGGCCCAGGCGCGCCTGGGCGTCAGCCAGGCCGAGCACGAGGCGTTCTTCCGTGCGCAACTGGGCGATATCGACGAGCCGACGCTGCCCTACGGCCTGAGCGATGTGCAGGGCGACGGCCAGGCCATCGAGGAAGCCTGGCTGTGGCTGGACGAAACCCTGGCCGCGCGGCTGCGGCAACAGGCCCGGCAACTGGGCATCAGCCCCGCCAGCCTGTTCCACCTGGCCTTCGCCCGCCTGCTGGCTGCCGTCAGCGGCACCGATCGTGTGGTGTTCGGCACCGTGTTGCTGGGCCGCCTGGAGGCCGGCGAGGGCGCCGAGCGGGCCCTGGGCATGTTCATCAACACCTTGCCGCTACGCCTGGACCTTGCAGGCCTCGACCTGCAGGACGCCGTACGCCTGACCCAGCAGCGCCTGAGTGCCTTGCTGGTGCATGAGCACGCGTCGCTGGCCCTGGCCCAGCGTTGCAGTGGCGTGCCGGCCCCGGCGCCGCTGTTCAGCGCCATGCTCAACTACCGCCATGGCCAGGCGGCGAGCGAAGACCGGCGCCAGGAGTGGCAGGGCATCGAGTTCCTCGATGGCCAGGAGCGCAGCAACTATCCACTGAGTTTGAGCGTGGATGACATGGGGGAAGGCTTCCGTCTGGTGGCGATGACCCCGGCAAGCGTCGGCGCCCAGCGGATCTGCGGGCAAATGCGGCACGTGCTGCAGGGCATGGTGGAAGGTCTGGAGGCTCAGCCACGGCACGCGCTGCTGTCGGTCCCGGTATTGCCGGACGATGAGCGTGGGCATCTGTTGCAGGCCTGTAACGCGACGGCCCAGGCCGGTGATGACGAACAGCCCATCCAGGCATTGTTCGAGCAGCAGGTGGCGCGCGATCCCGAGGCGGTCGCGGTGCAGTCGGAGGAAGGACAACTGAGCTATCGCCAGCTCAACGCCGAGGCCAACCGCCTGGCCCACCACCTGATCGCGCTGGGCGTGCAGCCTGACGACCGGGTGGCGATCTGTGTCGAGCGCGGCCTGTCGCTGGTGGTCGGCCTGCTGGCCATCCTCAAGGCCGGCGGCGCCTATGTGCCGCTGGACCCGGATTACCCGGCAGAACGTATCGGACACATGCTCGCCGACAGCCAGCCGCGAGCGCTGCTGGTGCAGCGAGGCACGCGGACGCTGGTCGGCGAAGCGGCGTTGCCGCAGGTCGATCTCGATCAACCGAGCTGGGCCGGACAGCCGGACAGCGACCCGCGGGTGCCCGGGCTTAACGGCGCGCACCTGGCCTATGTGATCTACACCTCTGGTTCCACCGGCCTGCCCAAGGGGGTGATGGTCGAGCACCGCAACCTGGCCAACCTGGTGCACTGGAGTGCGCGCCGGTTCCCGGCCGGCGGCGCGGTGCTGCACAAGACCCCGGTGAGCTTCGACGCCTCGGTGTGGGAGCTGTTCTGGCCGCTGTGCAGCGGGCTGCGCCTGGTGCTGGCCAAGCCGGATGGCCAGCGCGACCCGCAGTACCTGGCCAGGCTGATCCGCCAGCAGCAGGTCGGCGTGGCGCAATTCGTGCCCGCATTGTTGCAGCAGTTCCTCGACGAGGACGACAGCGCCGCCTGCGCCAGCCTGACCGATATCGTCTGCGGCGGCGGCGAGTTGACCGAGGCCCTGGCCCGGCAGGTTCGCCAGCGTTTGCCGCAAGTGCGCCTGCACAACGTCTACGGCCCCACCGAAACCACGGTCGACTGCAGCGCCTGGACCCTGGAACCCGGGCAGCCGATTCCATCCGGGGCGTTGCCGATCGGCCAACCCATCGACAACACCCGCCTGTACGTCCTCGATGCCCACGACCAGCCGGTACCCTGGGGCGTCGCCGGCCAGCTGCATATCGGCGGCGCCGGGGTGACGCGTGGCTACCTGGGGTTGCCGGAGCAACAGGCCGAACGCTTCATCGCCAGCCCGTTCGTCGAGGGTGAGCGCCT
This sequence comes from Pseudomonas sp. TE6283, assembly GCF_054060555.1. NCBI lineage: Bacteria > Pseudomonadati > Pseudomonadota > Gammaproteobacteria > Pseudomonadales > Pseudomonadaceae > Pseudomonas > Pseudomonas sp. TE6283. The sequence goes on along the minus strand of NZ_JBSSDH010000007.1, from coordinate 47,916 downwards.
GTACCGCAGCGGCGACCTGGTACGCCAGGCAGCCGATGGCAGCCTGACGTTCCTCGGCCGTACCGACCACCAGATCAAGCTGCGCGGCCTGCGCATCGAGCCGGGCGAGATCGAGGCCTGCCTGAACCGCTCGGCCGGCGTGCGTGAGGCCCTGGTGCTGGTCCAGCGGCATCCACACGGTGGTGATCGCCTGGTCGCCTACCACCGTGGCGAGCCGCAGCCGGCCGACGCGCTGCGCCAGGCATTGCTGGCGCGGTTGCCGGAGTACATGGTGCCGGCGCTGTTCATCCACCTCGACAGCTGGCCGCTGACCCCCAACGGCAAGCTCGACCGCAAGGCGCTGCCGTTGCCGGACCTGCAGGCGCGCCAGTACGAGGCGCCACAGGGCGAGACCGAGGTGCTGCTGGCCGAGATCTGGTCGCAACTGCTGGGCGTGGAGCGGGTAGGGCGACACGACAACTTCTTCGAACTGGGCGGTCACTCGCTGCTGGCCGTTACCTTGACCGCGCGCCTGCGCCAGGCCGGCCTGCAGGTGGATGTACGCACCCTGTTCGGCCAGCCGAGCGTGGCCGCGCTGGCGGCCACCCTGGGCCAGGGCGGCGCGGTGACGGTGCCGGCCAACCGGATCCCGGCGGGCTGCACCCAGATCACCCCGGACATGCTGCCGCTGGTGGAGCTGGAACCGGCCGCCATCGAGCGTATCGCCGCCGCAGTGCCGGGTGGTGCGGCCAATGTCCAGGATATCTACCCCCTGGCGCCGTTGCAGGAGGGCATCCTCTACCTGCACTTGAGCGCCGTGGGCGCCGATCCCTATGCCCTGCGTGCGCGGCTGCGTTTCGACAGCCCGGCGCGTCTGCAGGCGTTCGCCCAGGCCCTGGAGCAAGTCATCGCCCGGCATGACATCCTGCGCACCGCAGTGCTCTGGGACGGTCTGGCGCAACCGGTGCAGGTGGTCTGGCGCCAGGCGCCGCTGCAATTGGCGCCGCTCGACGACATCCACCTGGCGCACCTGGACCTCAGCCAGGCGCCGCTGATCCGCCTGCTGCACCGCACCGAGCCGAGCGGCCAGCGGGTCGAGGCGGTGCTGCAGTTCCACCATATCGTGCTCGACCATATCGCCATGCAGGCGGTGCAGGCCGAACTGCGCAGCTACCTGCTGGGGCAGAGCGAGCCGTTGCCGGCCTCGGTACCGTACCGCAACTATGTGGCCCAGGCGCGCCTTGGCGTCAGCGAGGCCGAGCACGAGGCGTTCTTCCGCGCCCGTCTGGGCGATATCGACGAGCCGAGCCTGCCGTTCGGCCTGCGCGAGGTGCAAGGCGACGGCCAGGCCCTCGATGAGGCCGAGGTAGCGTTCGAGGGTACCCGCTATGGTCGCCTGCGCGACCAGGCTCGACAGCTGGGGGTGAGTACGGCAAGCCTGGTGCACCTGGCCTGGGCCCGCCTGCTGGCGGTGGCCTGCGGCAAGGACCGCGTGGTGTTCGGCACCGTGCTGCTGGGCCGCCTGCAGGGCGGCGAGGGCAGCGAGCGGGCACTGGGCATGTTCATCAACACCCTGCCGCTGCGGGTCGACCTGGATGGGGTGGGCGTGCGTGACGGCGTGCTGGCCACCCACCGCGAGCTGTCGGCGCTGCTGGTCCACGAGCACGCCTCGCTGGCCCTGGCCCAGCGCTGCAGCCAGCTGGCCGCGCCGCTGCCGTTGTTCAGCGCCATGCTCAACTACCGGCAAAGCACCCGCGCCGCGCCGCAGCCACAAGCCTGGGAGGGGATCGAGACCCTGGGCAGCGAAGGGCGCACCAACTACCCGCTGAGCCTGAACGTCGATGACTTCGGCGACGGCCTGCGCCTGGGCGTGCAAGTGTCGGCCCAGGTGGGCGCGCAGCGGATCTGCGCGCAGATGCTGCAGGTGCTCGACGGTCTGTTGCTGGCGCTTGAGCAACAGCCGCAGCAAGCGCTGAACCGGTTGCCGGTGCTCAGTGCCGAGGCGCGGCGCCAGGTGCTGGTCGATTTCAATGACACGGCGGTGGCGTACGACCTGGAGCAGACCCTGCACGGCATGATCGAGGCCCGGGTGCGACGTACGCCGCAGGCCATTGCGGTGAAGTCCGAGGAAGGCGAGCTGACCTATCGCCAGCTCGACGAGCAGGCCAACCGCCTGGCCCATCACCTGATTGCGCTGGGGTTAAAACCTGACGATCGCGTGGCGATCTGCGTCGAACGCGGCCTGTCGATGGTGGTCGGCCTGCTGGCCATCCTCAAGGCCGGCGGCGCCTACGTGCCGGTCGACCCGGACTACCCGGCCGAGCGCATCCGCCACATGCTCGATGACAGCGCGCCGCGGGCGGTGCTGGTGCACGGCGCCACCCGCGACGTGCCGCAGGCGAGTCGGGCGACGCTGATCGACCTCGACCGGCCAACCTGGCAGGCGCAGCCGGCGCAGGCCCCACAGGTGCCCGGGTTGACTCCGCGACACCTGGCCTATGTGATCTACACCTCCGGTTCCACCGGCCTGCCCAAGGGCGTGATGAACGAGCACGCCGGGGTGGTCAACCGCCTGCTGTGGATGCAGGACGCCTACCGGCTGGGCGCCGGTGACGTGGTGCTGCAGAAAACCCCGTTCAGCTTCGACGTGTCGGTGTGGGAGTTCCTCTGGCCGCTGCAGACCGGCGCCCGCCTGGTGATGGCACGCCCTGGAGGACATCGTGACCCCGAGTACCTGCGCGAGGTTATCCGTGAAGAGCAGGTCAGCACCTTGCACTTCGTGCCGTCGATGCTGGATGTGTTCCTCGCCCATGGCGAAGTCCTGCCGCACCAGCTCAAGCGCGTGCTGTGCAGCGGCGAGGCCTTGCCCGGCAGCCTTGTACAGCGTTTCCACGCACAGCTGCCGACGGTCGAGCTGCACAACCTGTACGGCCCGACCGAGGCGGCGGTGGATGTCAGCGCCTGGCACTGCGTAACGACACCGGACAGCACGCCGATCGGCAAGCCGATCGCCAATACCGCGCTGTACGTCCTGGACGCCCAGGGCGAGCCGGTACCGGTGGGCGTGGCCGGCGAGCTGTATATCGGTGGCGTGCAGGTGGCGCGGGGGTATCTCAACCGCGAGCAACTGACCGCCGAACGCTTCCTCGATGATCCGTTCTCGCTCAGGGCCGGTGGGCGGATGTACCGTACCGGCGACCTGGCCCGCTACCTGGCCGATGGCAACCTGGAATACCTCGGGCGCAACGACGACCAGGTGAAGATCCGCGGACTGCGCATCGAACTGGGCGAAATCCAGGCCTGCCTGACCCGTATCGAAGGGGTCAAGGAGGCGGTGGTGCTGGCCCGCGAGCAGCGTCTGGTGGCGTACTACACCGGTGCCCGGCAGGCGCCGGACACGCTGCGCGCAGCGCTGCTGGGCCAGTTGCCGGAGTTCATGGTGCCGGCTTCGTTCACCCACCTCGAGGCGCTGCCGCTGAGCCCCAACGGCAAGCTCGACCGCAAGGCGCTGCCACAGCCGGAAACCACGCAGCAGGTCTACGAGGCGCCGCAAGGCGAAGTCGAGACCCTGCTGGCGCAGCTGTGGGGCGAACTGCTGGGCGTGGACCGGGTCGGTCGTCATGACAACTTCTTCGAGCTCGGCGGCCACTCGTTGCTGGCCGTGACCCTGACCGCGCGCATGCGCCAAGCCGGCCTCGCGGCGGATGTGCGGGTGCTGTTCGGCCAGCCGAGCCTGGCCGCGCTGGCGGCGGCGGTGGGTGGCGAGGTGACGCTGGAAGTGCCGGCCAACCGTATCCCGGCGGACTGCACACGCATCAGCCCCGACATGCTGCCGTTGGCGACGTTGGAGCAGGCCGCGCTCGACAGCCTGGTGCAGAGAATCCCCGGCGGCGCGGCCAACATCCAGGACCTGTACGCCCTGGCGCCGTTGCAGCAGGGCATTCTCTACCACCACCTGGCCAGCGCCGAGGTCGACCCCTACGTACTGCAACTGAACTTCGCCTTCGCCGGCCAGACCGAGCTGGAGGGCTTCGTCGCGGCGCTGAACCAGGTCATCGCCCGCCACGACATCCTGCGCACCAGCGTACACTGGCAGGGGCTCGACGAAGCGGTGCAGGTGGTCTGGCGCGAGGCGCACCTGCATCTTGAGCCGGCACTGGACAGCCCGCGCCTGGACCTGGGCCGCGCACCATTGATGCACCTGAGCAGCCAGGTGGAGAAGGGCCGCTTGCAGGCGACCTTGCTGCTGCACCATATCCTCCTCGACCACGCCGCCATGGAGCTGCTGGTGGCCGAGGTCGGCGATGCGCTGCTGGGGCGCATGCCCGAGGGCGACAGCGTCCCTTACCGCAACTATGTGGCCCAGGCTCGCCTGCGCGACGACACCCAGGCGCAGGAGACACTGTTCCGCGAACTGCTGGGCGATATCGACGAGCCGACCGAAGTGTTCGGCCTGCGCGGGGCGCTGGGCGACGGCAGCCACGTGCTCGACCACCGCGAGCGCCTGGATGAGCCACTGGCCCTGCGCCTGCGTCAGCAGGCACGGTTGCTGGGCATCAGCGTCGCCAGCCTGGTGCACCAGGCCTGGGGGCAGGTGCTGGCGCAACTGTCCGGCCGCGAGGAAGTCGTGTTCGGTACCGTGCTGCTTGGTCGCCTGCAGGGCGGCGAGGGCGCCGAGCGGGCGTTGGGCATGTTCATCAACACCTTGCCATTGCGGGTCAGCGTGGGCGGGATGGACGTGGTCGACGGCGTGCGCCTGACCCATGAGCGTCTGGCGCGTCTGCTGGCCCATGAGCAGGCCTCCCTGGCCCTGGCTCAGCGTTGCAGCGGTGTGCCGGCCTCCCAGGCGCTGTTCACCAGCCTGCTCAACTACCGCCACAGCGCGGCGACCGGGGCGCAGCGCGCACAGGCTTGGCAGGGCATCGAACTGCTGGCCGCCCATGAGCGCAGCAACTACCCGCTGGTGGTCAGCGTCGACGATTTGGGTGACGGTTTCATCCTGACCGTGCAGGCGGTGCCGCAAGTGGAGGGGGCACTGGTCTGCCAGCTGCTGCAGACGGCCCTGGCGCGGTTGGCCGATACCCTGGCGGACACGCCGACGGCGCCGTTGAACGGTATCAACGCCTTGCCGGACGCCGAGCGCGAGCGCGTGGCGCTGCAGTTCAACGCGACCCGTCGCGACTATCCCCGCGACCTGCCCGTGCATGCCCTGTTCGAGGCGCAGGCCAAGGCCAGCCCGGATGCGCTGGCGGTGGCCCATGGCACGCGGCGCTGGAGCTACCAGGCGCTCGACCGGCAGGCCAGCTGGCTGGCCGGGTACCTGGTGGAGCAGGGCGTACAGGTGGGTGACCGGGTAGCCTTGCTGCTGCCACGTTCGTTCGATCTGCTGGCGGCCCAGCTGGCGGTGAGCAAATGCGCGGCGGTGTTCGTGCCGCTGGACGGCAACGCCCCGGCCGAGCGCCAGGCGTTCATGGTGGCCGACAGCCAGGCGCGGCTGGTGCTGACCCACAGCGACCAGCCGCAAGTGGAGGGCGCGCGCCGGGTCGAACTCGACCGCCTCGACCTGAGCGGATATACCGATGCGCCGCTGGGCTTGGCGGTGGACGCCGGCAGCGCGGCGTACATCATGTACACCTCCGGCTCCACCGGTACACCGAAAGGCGTGCAGGTGCCGCACCGGGCCATCGTGCGGTTGGTGATCAACAACGGCTTTGCCGACTTCAACAGCCAGGACCGGGTGGCCTTCGCCTCCAACCCGGCGTTCGACGCCAGCACCCTGGAGGTCTGGGCGCCGCTGCTCAACGGCGGCGCGGTGGTGGTGATCGATCAGGATCAGGTGCTGTCGCGTCAGGACCTGCGTGAGGTCCTGTTGGAGCAGGGTGTTACCGTGCTGTGGCTGACCGCCGGGCTGTTCCACCAGTTTGCCGACGATTTGCTGTCGGCATTCCGTGGCCTGCGCTACCTGATGGTCGGTGGCGATGTGCTGGACCCGGCGGTGATCGCCCGGGTGCTGCGCGATGGCGCGCCGCAACACCTGCTCAATGGCTACGGCCCGACCGAGGCCACCACCTTCAGCACCACCCACGAGATCACCGAGGTGGGCGAAGGCAGCATCCCGATTGGCAAGCCGATCGGCAACAGCCGCTGCTACGTGCTCGATGCCCGCCAGCAACTGTTGCCGGTGGGGGCGGTGGGCGAGTTGTACATCGCCGGTGACGGTGTGGCCCTGGGCTACCTGGGCCAACCGGAGCTGACCGCTGAGCGCTTCCTGACTGATCCGCTCAACGGCGGCATGATGTACCGCAGTGGCGACCTGGTGAGCTGGCAGGCCGACGGCACCCTGCGTTACCTGGGGCGCGCCGACCAGCAGGTCAAGCTGCGTGGTTTCCGTATCGAACTGGGCGAGATCGAAGCGCGCCTGGGCGAGTGCCCGGGCGTGCGTGACGCCGCCGTGATCGTGCGTGAGGACACGCCGCGGGATAAGCGCCTGGTCGCATACTTCACCGGCCAGGCGACAGCTATTGGCGAATTGCATGAACGGCTGCAGGGCGTGCTGCCGGACTACATGCTGCCATCGGCCTATGTGCAGCTTGACGCGCTCCCGTTGACCGCCAACGGTAAGCTCGACCGCCGCGCCTTGCCACAACCGGGCAGTGAAGCGCTGGTCAGCCGTGCCTTCGAGGCGCCGCAGGGTGAAATCGAAACCGCGCTGGCGGCGATCTGGGCCGATGTGCTCAAGGTCGAGCAGGTCGGCCGCCATGACCACTTCTTCGAGTTGGGCGGCCACTCGCTGCTGGCGGTGAGCCTGATCGAGCGCATGCGCAAGGCCGGGCTGGATGCCGATGTGCGCGTGCTGTTCGCCCAGCCGACCCTGGCTGCGTTGGCGGCTGCTGTCGGCTCCGGGCGGGAAGTGGCAGTGCCCGAGAACCGTGTGCCGCAAGGCGCGATGCAGATCACGCCGGACATGCTCAGCCTGACCGACCTGGACCAGGCCAGCATTGACCGTATCGTCGCCAGCGTGCCGGGTGGCGCGGCCAACGTGCAGGAAATCTACCCGCTGGCGCCGCTTCAGGAAGGCATCCTCTACCACCACCTGAGTGCCGAGCAGGGCGACCCATACCTGCTGCAGACCCGCTTGGCCTTCGACAGCCTGGATCGGTTGCTGGCCTGTGCCGAGGCCCTGCAACAGGTCATCGACCGTCACGATATCCTGCGTACCTCGGTGGTCTGGGAAGGGCTGGGCGAGCCGGTGCAGGTGGTCTGGCGCCAGGCTCGCCTGATGGTCAGCGAAGTTACAGGCCTGGGTGAAGAGGCGGTGGTCGAGCGGTTGCACGCGCACTTCGATGCCCGCCAGCAGCGCCTGGACCTGACCCAGGCGCCGCTGCTGCACCTGACCTATGCCCTGGATCCGGCCAATCGAAGGGTGGTGGCGATACTGCACTTTCACCACCTGGCCCTGGACCACACGGCGATGGAGGTGATCGTCCACGAGCTGCAGGCGATCCTCTCCGGTCGCCAGCACCTGTTGAGCGCGCCCGTGCCGTACCGCACCTACGTGGCCCAGGTACGCCTGGGCGCCGCCGAGGCGGGGCACGAGGCGTTCTTCCGCGACATGCTCGGCGATGTCGACGAGCCCACCCTGCCGATGGGCCTGGCCGATGTGCAGGGCGACGGGCGCGATATCGAGGAGTCGCGCCTGCCGCTGGATCCGGCCTTGTCGCGCCGGGTGCGCGAGCAGGCAAGGGCCCTGGGGGTCAGCGCCGCGAGCCTGATGCACCTGGCCTGGGCACGCGTGGTGGGTGTGCTGGCGGGGCGTCGCGACGTGGTGTTCGGCACCGTGCTGATGGGCCGCCTGCAAGGCGGCGAGGGCGCCGACCGGGCGCTGGGGGTGTTCATCAACACCTTGCCGCTGCGCATCGACACCGCCAAGGGCACCCGCGCCGCGGTGCAGGCCACCCACCAGCGGCTGTCGGCGCTGCTCGGGCATGAGCATGCGTCATTGGCGTTGGCCCAGCGTTGCAGCGGCGTGCCGGCCTCGGCGCCGCTATTCAGTGCCTTGCTCAACTACCGTCACAGCCCGACGGATAAGGCCGGTGTGGATGCTTCAGGGTTCCAGGGCATGCATCAGCTGGGCGGTGAAGAACGCAGCAATTACCCGCTGACCCTGAGCGTGGACGACCACGGGGAAGGCTTCAGCCTCAGCGTGCTGGCCCAGCTGGGGATCGGTGCCGAACGGGTCGCAGGTTGGATGACCGCTGCCGTGAGCCAGTTGATCCAGGCGTTGGAGCAGGGTGGCGCGGCGCAGGTCGACAGGCTGCCCATCCTCGACGGTGCGCAGCGAGGCCAGGTGCTTGAAGGTTTCAATGCCACGGCCGTGGACTACCCGCAAGGGCAGACCGTGCACGCGTTGGTCGAGGCTCAATCGCCCGAAGCATTGGCCGTTGTACAGGGTGAACTGGGCCTGAGCTACGGCGAGCTCAACCAGCGTGCCAACCGCCTGGCTCATCACCTGATCGAGCGTGGCGTGGTGCTGGGGGATCGCGTGGCACTGTGCCTGGAACGTGGTCCGCAACGGATGGTGGCGATGCTGGCCGTGCTCAAGGCCGGCGCGGCGTATGTGCCGGTCGATCCGGGTTATCCGTCGGAGCGGATTACCTATCTGCTCAGCGATAGTGCGCCGGCGCTGGCGCTGGTCGAATCGGCCACCGAAGCGTTGGCAGGGGATGTGGCCAAGGCTGTTCTGGATGCTGATGCCTGTGCCGACCAACCTGCCAGCAACCCAGTGGTTGTGGGGCTGGACGAGAATCAGCTGGCCTATGTGATCTACACCTCCGGCTCCACCGGCCAGCCCAAGGGGGTGATGGTCGAGCACCGCACCCTGGCCAACCTGATCCACTGGCATTGCCAGGCCTTCGATCTGGGCGCAGGCAGCCACACCTCCAGCGTCGCCGGCTTCGGCTTCGATGCCATGGCCTGGGAAGCCTGGCCGGCCCTGTGCGCCGGGGCGGTGCTGCACCTGCCGCCGGCGTCCATCGGCGGCGAGCATGTCGATGAACTGCTCGACTGGTGGCTGGAGCAGCCGCTGCACGTGAGCTTCCTGCCGACACCGGTCGCCGAGCAGGCGCTGCGCCGCGAACGCCAGCACCCGACCCTGCGCACGCTGCTGGTCGGCGGTGATCGCCTGCGCCAGTTCGACCGTGATCCGGGCTTTGTGCTGGTCAACAACTATGGCCCGACCGAGACCACCGTGGTGGCGACGTCGGGGCAACTGCAACCGGGCGGTGCGCTGCATATCGGCAAGCCGACCGCCAACACCCGCGTCTATGTGCTGGACGAGCAACGCCAACCCGTACCGGTGGGGGTGACCGGCGAGCTGTACATCGGTGGCGCCCAGGTCGCCCGAGGCTACTTCAACCGTCCTGAACTGACCGCCGAGCGTTTCCTCGACGATCCGTTCAACGGCGGCCGGATGTACCGCACGGGCGATCTGGTGCGCTGGAATGCCGATGGCACGCTGGACTACCAGGGCCGCAATGACGACCAGGTGAAGATCCGTGGCGTGCGGGTCGAACTGGGCGAGATCGAGGCCGCGCTGAAGGCTCAGCCGGGTATCGCGGATGCCGTGGTGCTGGTGCGTGACGAGCGTCTGCTGGCCTGGTTCACCGAAGCTGCCGTGGTCGATCTCGACACCTTGCGCCAAGGCCTGCAAGCCAGCCTTCCGGGCCACTTGATACCGCAAGCCTTCGTCCGCCTGGACGAGTTGCCACTGACCCGCCACGGCAAGCTGGACCGCAAGGCGCTGCCGGACCCTGATCCTGCAGCCCTGGCACGCCAGGCCTATGTCGCCCCGATCGGCGCGACCGAGGAGGCCATGGCCGCGATATGGGCTGAAGTACTGGGCATCGAACAGGTCGGTCGTCACGACAACTTCTTCGAACTCGGCGGTCACTCGTTGCTGGCGGTAAGCCTCACCGCGCGCCTGCGCCAGGCCGGCCTGCAAGCCGACGTGCGCACTCTGTTCGGTCAGCCGACGGTAGCGGCGCTGGCGGCAACCCTGGGCCATGGCCGCCAGGTCGAGGTCCCGGCCAACCGGATTCCCGCCGGCTGCACCCAGATCACCCCGGACATGCTGCCACTGGTGGACCTCGAACCGGCTGCCATCGAGCGCATCGTCGCCACGGTGCCGGGCGGCGCGGCCAACGTGCAGGACATCTACCCACTGGCGCCGTTGCAGGAGGGCATCCTTTACCACCACCTCAGCTCGCCGGAGCACGATCCCTATGTGCTGCAGTCGCGCATGGCCTTCACCAGCCGTGACCGGCTGTACGCCTTCGTCGATGCGCTGGGCAAGGTCATCGCCCGTCATGACGTGCTGCGTACTTCAGTGCTGTGGGACGGCCTGCCGCAGGCATTGCAAGTGGTCTGGCGCCAGGCTGACCTGGCGTTGCTCGAGGTGGCTGAAGAGGCAGCGGTGCCCCACGCTTTGGCCCTGGATCAGGCGCCACTGGTGCGCCTGTACCACTGGCCGGACGCGCAGGGCGCCGGACGGCAGGCTGTGCTGCAGTTCCACCATATCGTCCTCGACCATACCGCGCTGGATGTGCTCGGCCGGGAACTGGTCGGTTATCTGCAAGGTGCGCCGGTGCCCGCCGAACAGGGCGCGCCGTACCGCAACTACGTGGCCCAGGCGCGGCTGGGCGTCAGCCAGGCCGAGCACGAGGCGTTCTTCCGCGAGCAGTTGGGGGATATCGACGAGCCGACCCTGCCGTTCGGCCTGAGTGATGTGCAGGTCGATGGGCTCGGTATCGAAGAGGCCCAGCTGTGGCTGGACGAACCCCTGGCCACCGCTCTGCGTCAGCAGGCCCGGCAGCTGGGCATCAGCGTCGCCAGCCTGTTCCACCTGGCCTACGCCCGCCTGCTGGCCGCCGCCAGCGACCGTGACAGCGTGGTATTCGGCACCGTGCTGCTCGGTCGCCTGGAAGGCGGCGCGGGAGCGGACCAGGCGCTGGGCATGTTCATCAACACCTTGCCGCTGCGTCTGGACCTTGCAGGCATCAACCTGCAGGACGCTGTGCGTCAGACCCAGCAGCGCCTCAGTGCCTTGCTCGCCCACGAGCACGCCTCGTTGGCCCTGGCCCAGCGTTGCAGTGGCGTGCCGGCCCCGGCGCCGCTGTTCAGCGCCATGCTCAACTACCGTCACGGCAGCCAGGCGGACGAGGAGCAGCGCCAGGCCCTGCAGGGCATCGAGACCCTGGACAGCAACGAGCGCAGCAACTATCCGCTGAGCCTGAGCGTGGACGATATCGGCGAACGCTTCCGCCTGGTCGCCCTGGCCCCGGCGGAGGTTGGCGCCGCGCGTGTCTGCGAGCAGATGCGCCGGGTGCTGCAGGCCATGGCCGAGGCCTTGGCCCATCAGCCACGGCAAGCGCTGCTGCAACTGCCAGTGCTGTCGGCCGAGGAACGCGACCAGCTGGTGCACGACTTCAACCGCACGGCGCAGCCCCACGACCTGAACCGGACCCTCCAGGACCTGTTCGAGGCCCAGGCCTTGCGCAGGCCCGAGGCCGTTGCGCTCAGCGCCGAGCAGGGTGAACTCAGTTATGAGCAGCTCAATGCCCAGGCCAACCGCCTGGCCCATCACCTGATCGCGCTGGGCGTGCGGCCCGACGACCGGGTGGCGATCTGTGTCGAGCGCGGGCTGTCGCTGGTGGTCGGCCTGCTGGCGATCCTCAAGGCCGGTGGTGCCTATGTGCCGCTGGACCCGGACTATCCAGCCGAACGGATCCGCCACATGCTGGTCGACAGCCAGCCAAGGGCGGTCCTGGTGCAGACGGCCACCCGGGCGCTGATGGGGGATCTGCCACTGGCGCAGGTTGATCTCGACCAGGCGGACTGGACCCGTCAGCCGAGCCACAACCCACAGGTGTCGGGCCTGACCGCCGCCAACCTGGCCTATGTGATCTACACCTCCGGCTCCACCGGGCTGCCCAAGGGGGTGATGGTCGAGCACCGCAACGTGGTCAACCTGGTGTGCTGGAGCGCCGGGTTGTTCCCGGACGAGGGCGCTTTACTGCACAAGACCCCGGTGAGCTTCGACGCCTCGGTGTGGGAGCTGTTCTGGCCGCTGTGCAGTGGCGTGCGCCTGGTGCTGGCCAAGCCGGACGGCCAGCGCGATCCGCAGTATCTGGCCGAGCTGATCCGCCAGCAACAGGTCGGCGTGGTGCAGTTCGTGCCGGCGCTGTTGCAGCAGTTCCTCGAACACGACGCCAGCGCGGCCTGCGGCAGCCTCACCGATATCGTCTGCGGTGGTGGCGAGCTGACTGAGACCCTGGTGCGCCAGGTGCGCGAGCGCCTGCCACGGGCAAGGTTGCACAACGTCTACGGGCCGACCGAGACCACGGTCGATTGCAGCGTCTGCACCTTGCACCCGCAGGATCCGCTGACGCCGGGGGCGCTGCCGATTGGCCGTCCGATCGACAACATCCGGCTGTACGTGCTCGATGGCCACGACCAGCCTGTGCCATTGGGCGTCGCCGGCCAACTGCACATTGGCGGCGCCGGGGTGGCGCGTGGCTACCTGGGGTTGCCGGAGCAACAGGCCGAGCGCTTCATCGCCAGCCCGTTCGCCGACGGCGAGCGCCTGTACCGCAGTGGCGACCGTGTGCGCCAGCGCGCTGACGGCAGCCTTGAGTTCCTCGGCCGCACCGACCACCAGATCAAGCTTCGCGGCCTGCGCATCGAACCGGGCGAGATCGAGGCCTGCCTCACCCGGGTGCCTGGGGTGCGTGAAGCCGTGGTGCTGGTGCACGACGCCCAGCCGGCCGGCCCGCGCCTGGTGGCCTACGTCACCGGCGACGTGCCGCCTGCCGAGGCCTTGCGCGAAGCGCTGCTGGGGCAACTGCCCGAGTACATGGTACCGGCGCTGTTCATGGCCCTCGACGCCTTGCCGCTGACCCCCAATGGCAAGCTTGACCGCAAGGCGCTGCCGCAGCCGGACCTGCCGGCGCGGGCCTACGAGGCGCCGCAGGGCGACACCGAACAGCTGCTGGCGCGTATCTGGGGCGAGCTGCTGGGCGTGGAGCGGGTAGGGCGCCACGACAACTTCTTCGAGCTTGGCGGCCACTCGCTGCTGGCCGTGACCCTAACCTCGCGCTTGCGCGAGGCGGGCCTGGAGGCCGACGTGCGCAGCCTGTTCGAACACCCGACGCTGGCAGGCTATGCCGCCATCACAGACAGAATGGAGATCGTCCTGTGAGCATCAACGAACTACTGGCGACCCTGGCCGCCAACAATGTCCAGCTGACCCTCAAGGATGGCCAGCTGGTGGTCCAGGGCAATCGCCAGGCCCTGAGCGACCCCGCGTTGGTGGCGCGGCTGCGCGAGCACAAGCCGGCGCTGCTGGGGATGCTCGAGCGTGGCGAGTACGTGGCGGCGCGCCAGGGCAGCGTCGAGGTACCGGAAAACCGCATCCCGGCCGGCTGCACCCGGATCACCCCAGCCATGCTCAGCCTGGTCGAACTCGACCAGGCCAGCATCGACCAACTGGTCGAAGGCGTGCCCGGCGGCGCGGTCAATGTGCAGGACATCTACCCGCTGGTGCCGTTGCAGCAAGGCATGCTGTTCCACCACGCCAGCGCCGGCGACCACGATCCCTACGTGATGCAGGCGCGCTTCGTGTTCGCCAGCAGCGCCCGGGTCGAGGCCTTCGCCCAGGCCCTGCAAGGGGTGATCGACCGTCACGACATCCTGCGCACCTCGGTGCACTGGAAGGCCCTGGAGACGCCGGTGCAGGTGGTCTGGCGCCGGGCCCGGCTGCGGGTCATCCAGCTCGCCGAGGGCCAGCTGCCGGACAGCGGCTTCGACCTGACCCAGGCACCGTTGATCCGCCTGCAATGCCAGGCGCCAGAGGCGGATGGGCAGGTCCACGCGATCCTGCAGTTCCACCACGTGGCCATGGACCACAGCGCCCTTGAGGTGGTGCGTCACGAGATGCTTGCCTTCCTGCTCGGCGAAAGTGCCCGGCTGGGCCGCCCGCTGCCGTTCCGCAACCATGTGGCCCAGGCCCTGCTGGGCATCGGCGAGGCCGAGCACGAGGCGTTCTTCCGCGACATGCTCGGCGGCGTGGACGCGCCGACCCTGGCCTATGGCCTGGCCGATGTGCAGGGGGATGGCGCGGCGCTGAACGAGCACGCCCTGGACCTCGACCTGGCGCTGTGCCGCCAGCTGCGCACCCAGGCCCGCAGCCAGGGGGTGAGCGTCGCCAGTCTGTTCCACCTGGCCTGGGCGCGGGTGCTGGGCGGCCTGACCGGGCGCGACCAGGTGGTGTTCGGCACCGTGCTGATGGGCCGCCTGCAAGGCGCCGAGGCCACCGACCGGGCGCTGGGCATCTTCATCAACACGCTGCCGTTGCGGGTGGACCTGGACGACGCCGACCTGGCCTGCGCGATCAAGGCCACCCACCAGCGCCTGAGCACGCTGATGCGCCATGAGCACGCGCCCCTGGCCCTGGCCCAGCGCTGCAGCGGCGTGGCAGCGCCATCGCCGCTGTTCAATGCCTTGCTCAATTACCGCCACAGCGCGGCCTCGGGTTCCGAAGCAGTGCTGCGCGCCGGCTGGGCCGGGATCGAGATCGTGCATGCCGCCGAGGCCACCAACTACCCCTTGACCCTGAGTGTCGACGACTTCGGCGAAGCCTTCCGTCTGACCCTGCTGGCCAGCCCCGAGGTGCCGGCACGACGTGTCTGTGCCTACCTGGAGCAGACCCTGCGCAGCCTGCTTGCGGCGACGCCCACCGCTGAAATCAGGGCGCTGCCGATGGTGCCTGCCGACGAGCGTGAGGAGCTGCTGGAAACCTTCAACCAGACCCCGGGCATCGAACAGCCGCACGGTCCACTGCATCGTCGCATCGAGGCCATGGCCCAAGCCCATCCCCAAGCCCTGGCCGCCACCGGCAATGACCAGTCGCTGACCTACCAGCAACTGAACCAGCGCGCCAATGCCCTGGCTCACCACCTGATCGGCCTGGGCGTGCGCCCCGACGACCGGGTGGCAGTGTTCGCCCGCCGTGGCCTGGACACGCTGATTGGCCTGGTCGCGGTGCTCAAGGCCGGTGCCGGCTACGTGCCGGTGGACCCGGCCCACCCGGACGAGCGGGTGCGCTACCTGCTCGACGACAGCGCGCCAGTGGCCGTGCTGACCCAACACGCGTTGCGGGGGCGGCTGGATGGGATCACGGTGCCCGTGCTGGCGCTCGATCAGGCTGACTGGCCGCAGCAGCTGGATGATCCAGCCGTCGCCGACCTGGGACCGGAACACCTGGCCTACGTGATCTACACCTCGGGCTCCACCGGGCAGCCGAAGGGGGTGATGGTCGAGCACCGCACCCTGAACAACCTGGTGGACTGGCACTGCCGGGCCTTCGGCCTGTGCCTGGGCCGGCACACTTCGAGCCTGGCAGGTTTCGGCTTCGACGCCATGGCCTGGGAGGTCTGGCCGGCGCTATGCGCCGGCGCCACCCTGCACCTGGCACCCGCCGGCGAGGGCCACGAGGACCTCGATGCGTTGCTGGCCTGGTGGCGCGACCAACCGCTGGATGTCAGTTTCCTGCCTACGCCAGTGGCTGAATACGCTTTCAGCCATCAGCTCGGGCATCCGACCCTGCGTACCCTGCTGATCGGCGGTGATCGCCTGCGTCAGTTCAATCGCACCCAGACCTTCGCCGTGGTCAACAACTACGGCCCGACCGAGACCACCGTGGTGGCCAGTTCCGGGGTGGTGGAGGCTGGGGGCGCGCTGCACATCGGCGGCCCCGTGGACAATGCCCGCCTGTACGTGCTCGATGCCGGCCTGCAGCCCGTGCCATTGGGCGTGGCGGGCGAGTTGTACGTCGGCGGCGCCGGCGTCGCCCGTGGCTACCTCGGCCGCCCGCAGCTCACCGCCGAGCGCTTCCTGGACGATCCGTTCTCGACAACGCCGGGCGCGCGCATGTACCGCACCGGTGACCTGGTGCGTTGGCTGGCCGACGGCACCCTCGATTACCTGGGGCGCAACGACGACCAGGTGAAGATTCGCGGGGTGCGCATCGAGCTGGGCGAGATCGAGAACCGGCTGAACAGCCTGCCGGGCATCGGCGAGGCCGTGGTGGTTGCCCGCGAGGACCAGCCTGGCCAGCCGCGCCTGGTGGCCTATTTCACCGCGCAAGCCGGCCTCGAGGCGCCCTTGCCCGAGATCCTGCGCACGCAACTGCTCGCCCATCTGCCGGAGTACATGGTGCCGGTGGCCTTCGTCGCGCTGGAGGCGCTGCCGCTGACCGCCAACGGCAAGCTCGACCGCCGGGCGTTGCCGGCACCGGAGCGTTCGGCGCTGTTCGAGCGTGGCTACGTGGCCCCCGAGGGTGAACTGGAAAGCGCCCTGGCCCAGCTGTGGGCCGAACTGCTGCAGGTGGAGCGGGTCGGGCGGCATGACCATTTCTTCGCCCTGGGTGGCCATTCGCTGCTGGCCATGCGCATGGTGTCCCAGGTGCGCCTGCGGCTCGGCATCGAGCTGACCTTGGCCGAGCTGTTCGCCAACCCCGAGCTGGCCGCCGTGGCCCAGGTGCTGGCGAGCGCCGGGCACAGCGCGCTGCCGGCCATCGTCGCGGTGTCCCGTGAGCAGCCCCTGCCGTTGTCGTTCGCCCAGCAGCGTCTGTGGTTCCTGGCCCAGCTGGAGGGCGGCAGCCAAGCCTATAACGTGCCGCTGGCCCTGGGCCTGCGCGGCCCGCTGGATGCCGACGCGCTGGAGCGGGCCCTGCTGTGCATCGTCGCGCGCCATGAGGGCCTGCGCAGCCGCTTCGTGCCCGCAGGCGACAGCGCCGAGGTGCACATCGCCGAAGCACCGCAACCGGGCTGGCTGCGGCGCCTGCGCCTGGCGCCCGATGACCTGGCCGCGCACCTGCAGGCCGAGGCCTCCGCGCCGTTCGACCTGGTCGAGGGACCCTTGCTGCGCGCCAGCCTGCTGCGCCTGGAGGATCAGCACCATGTGCTGCTGCTGACCCTGCACCATATCGTCGCCGACGGCTGGTCCCTCGGCGTGCTGACCCATGAGCTGGGCGCGCTGTACCCGGCCATGTGCCAGGGCCTGGACGATCCGTTGCCGACCCTGGGGATCCAGTACGGCGACTATGCCGTGTGGCAGCGGCGCTGGCTGGCCGGTGAGCAGCTGCAACGCCAGGCCGACTACTGGCGCCAGGCCCTGGACGGCGCGCCGACCCTGTTGAGCCTGCCGAGTGATCGGCCACGGCCGCCACGCCAGGACTTCAGCGGCGCCAGCCTGGCGCTGCAGTTGGATGCGCGTCTCGGTGCCGGTCTGCGGGCCCTGGCCCAGCGGCATCAGGCGACCCTGTACATGGTGCTGCTCAGTGCCTGGGCCGCGACCCTGGCGCGCCTGTCAGGGCAGGCCGAGGTGGTGGTGGGCTGCCCGGTGGCCGGACGCGGCCATGCCGAGCTGGAGCCGCTGGTGGGGTTGTTCGTCAACACCCTGGCGCTGCGCATCGACATGTCGGGCGCGCCGAGCAGCGAGCGCCTGCTGGGTCAGGTGAAGGCCCGCCTGCTCGACGCCCAGGCGCATCAGGACCTGCCGTTCGAGCAGGTGGTGGAGATCGTCCGCCCGGCGCGCAGCCTCGGCCATACGCCGTTGTTCCAGACCACCCTCAACTGGCTGGCCACCGAGGGCGCCGCGCCGAGCCTGGCGGGATTGCGCCTGGAGGGCGTGGCCCAGGCCAACCAGGTGGCCAAGTTCGACCTGTCGCTGAGCATGGGCGAGCAGGGCGAGGCGCTGGTCGGCAGCCTCGAGTACGCCACGGCGCTGTTCGATGCAAGCAGCGTGCGCCGTTTCGCCGGTTACTTCGAGCGCCTGCTGCAGGCGATGGTCGCCAACGACCAGGCCCCCCTGGCCGAGGTCGAACTGGTCGGTGACGTCGAACGCCGGCGCCTGCTGCAGACCTTCAACGGCAGCGCCCGGGCATTCCCGGTCGACCAGACCCTGCCGACCCTGATCGAGGCCCAGGCCACCCGTGCCCCACAGGCGCTGGCCGCCGTGGCCGGCGATGCACGCCTGAGCTACGGCGAGCTGAACCAGTGCGCCAACGCCCTGGCCCATCACCTGATCGAACGGGGCGTGGGGCCCGACGACCGGGTGGCGGTGGTCGCCCGGCGCGGGCTGGATACCCTGGTGGCGCTGCTGGCGGTGCTCAAGGCCGGTGGCGCCTATGTGCCGGTGGACCCGACGCATCCGGATGAGCGCCTGCGCTACCTGCTCGAAGACAGCGCCCCCGTGGTGGTCCTGGCCCAGCAGGCGTTGCTGGCGCGCCTGGATGGGTTGACCGTGCCCGTGCTGGCACTGGACCGGGCGGACTGGCCGGCGCGCACGGACAATCCCGGGCGGCACGACCTGTTGGCCAGCCACCTGGCCTACGTGATCTACACCTCCGGCTCCACCGGGCAGCCCAAGGGCGTGATGGTCGAGCACCGTACCCTGGCCAACCTGGTGCACTGGCACTGCAAGGCCTTCGAGCTGGGCGCCGGCGAGCACACTGCCAGCGTCGCCGGCTTCGGCTTCGACGCCATGGCCTGGGAGGTCTGGCCGGCCCTGTGCGCCGGCGCGGTGCTGCACCTGCCACCGGCCGAGCTGGGCAACGAGCAGCTCGACGGGCTGCTGGCCTGGTGGCTGGAGCAACCGCTGAAGGTGGCCTTCCTGCCGACACCGGTCGCCGAATATGCCTTCACCCAGGGGCTGCGCCATCCGACCCTGCGCACCCTGCTGATCGGTGGCGACCGCCTGCGCCAGTTCACCAGCGATCCGGGCTGCGTGGTGGTCAACAACTACGGCCCCACCGAGGCGACGGTGGTCGCCACCTCCGGCCTGGTGCTGCCGGGCGGGGCGCTGGATATCGGCCGGCCGATCGCCAATGCCCGGGTCTACCTGTTGGACGAGGCGCGACAACTGGTACCGTGCGGCGTGACCGGCGAGCTCTACGTGGGCGGTGCCGGTGTGGCGCGGGGCTATCTGAACCGTGCGCAACTGACGGCCGAGCGCTTCCTCGACGACCCGTTCAGCGAGCAGCCCGGCGCACGCATGTACCGCACCGGCGACCTGGCCCGCTGGAACGCCGACGGTACCCTGGACTACCTGGGCCGCAACGACGACCAGGTGAAGGTGCGCGGCCTGCGCATCGAGCTGGGGGAGATCGAGGCACAACTGCTGGCCTTGCCCGGCGTCGCCGAAGCGCTGGTGCTGGCCCGCGAGGACCAGCCCGGCCAACCGCGTCTTGTCGCTTACTACATCGCCAGCGCCCAGGCGCAGCCGGTCGGCGCCCTGCGCGCCGCCTTGCAACAGCGTCTGCCGGCCTACATGGTGCCTTCGGCCCTGGTGCGCCTGGATGCCTGGCCGCTGACCGCCAACGGCAAGGTCGACCGCCGGGCGCTGCCGTTGCCCGAGCGCGAGGCGTCGGCCAGCCAGGCCCACGAGGCCGCCGAAGGCGCCCTGGAAACGGCCCTGGCCGAGCTCTGGTGCGAGCTGCTGCAGCTGGAACGGGTCGGGCGCCAGGACCGCTTCTTCGAACTGGGCGGCCATTCGCTGCTGGCCATGCGCATGGTCGGCCAGGTGCGTGCACGCCTCGGCCGGGAGTTGTCGCTGGGCGAGCTGTTCGCCGATGACCGCCTGCTGGCGGTGGCGGCGACCCTGGCCGAGCGCGGCGGCGAGGTGCTGCCGGCCATCGAACCGACGCCCCGTGGCCAGTCCCTGCCGCTGTCGTTCGCCCAGCAGCGCCTGTGGTTCCTGGCGCAGATGGACGATGCCAGCGCCGCCTACCATATCCCCCTGGGCCTGGCCATGCGCGGCCCGCTGGACCGTGCGGCGCTGGAGCGGGCGCTGGCGCGCATCATCGAGCGTCACGAAAGCCTGCGCAGCCACTTCACCCAGGAAGGCGCCGAGGCGCGGGCGCGGGTGGCCCCAGGGCGCGGTGGCTTCGCCCTGGCCTGGCACGACCTGCGCGGCGCCGAGCAGCAGCTGCCCGAACTGATGCACGCCGAAGCGCTGCTGCCCTTCGACCTGGCGCACCAGTTGCCGGTGCGCGGCCGCCTGCTGTGCCTGGCGGCGGAGCATCATGTGCTGCTGCTGACCTTGCACCATATCGTCGCCGATGGCTGGTCGATGGGGGTGTTCACCCAGGAGCTGGCGGCGCTGTACCAGGCCTTCAGCGCAGGGCGCGACGACCCGCTGCCGGCGCTGGCGATCCAGTACGGCGACTACGCCCTGTGGCAGCGCCGCTGGCTGGCCGGCGACGCGTTGCAGCGCCAGGGCGAATACTGGCAACAGGCACTGGCCGGCGCGCCGGTGCTGCTGACCTTGCCGACCGACCGGCCGCGGCCGGCCCGCCAGGACTATCACGGTGACCGGGTCGAGATACGTCTGGACCGGCGTCTGAGCGAAGACCTCAAGGCGCTGTGCCTGCGCCACGCGGTCACCCCGTTCATGCTGTTCGGCGCCGCCTGGGCAGTGCTGCTGGCGCGGCTGTCCGGCCAGGCCGAGGTGGTGATCGGCACGCCGGTGGCCAACCGTCGGCAGGCCGAGGTCGAAGGGCTGATCGGGCTGTTCGTCAACTCCCTGGCCCTGCGCATCGATACCGCCGGACTGCCGGACGTCGGCGCGCTGTTGGCGCGGGTAAAGGCCTGCGTCAGCCAGGCCCAGGACCATCAGGACCTGCCGTTCGAACAGGTGGTGGAACTGCTGCACCCGCCGCGCAGCCTGGCCCATACCCCGCTGTACCAGGTGTCGCTGGCCTGGAACGGCGTTCCGGCCGAGGCCCTGCAACTGGGCGACCTGCAACTGGAGGCGCTGGGCGGCGCGCAGACCTTCGCCAAGTTCGACCTGACCTTGAGCCTGGGCGAGACCGCCGACGGCTACGGCGGTGCCCTGGAGTTCGCCACGGCGTTGTTCGACCGGGCGACCATCGAGCGCCATGTCGGCTACCTGGAGCAACTGCTGTGGGCGATGGCCGGCAGTGACCAGGCGGTGCCGGCGAAGGTCGAGCTGCTGGGTGCCGCCGAGCGTCGCCAGGAGCTGGTGACCTGCAATGCCAGCGAATTGGTCGGCGGCTTGCAGCAACCGGTGCAGGCGTTGTTCGAGGCGCAGGTGGCGCGCATGCCGCAGGCGTTGGCGGTGCAGGCCGAGGACGGCCAGATGAGCTACCAACAACTGAACGAGGCGGCCAACCGCCTGGCCCATCAGCTGATCGCCCTGGGCGTGGTCGCCGACAGCCGGGTCGCGGTGTGCCTGGCCCGTGGCCCGCAGCTGCTGGTCGGACTGCTGGCGGTGCTCAAGGCCGGCGGGGCCTACGTGCCGTTGGACCCGGGCTACCCCGACGAGCGCCTGGCGTACATGCTTGCCGACAGCGCGCCGCTGGCGTTGCTGGTGGATGCCGGCAGCCGCGGGCGCTTCGCCGACAGCGTGGTACCGCGCCTGGACCTCGACCAGCCGGCCTGGGCCGGCCAGTCGCCGGACAATCCGCAGGTCCTGGGGCTGGGGGCCCGTCACCTGGCCTACGTGATCTACACCTCCGGCTCCACCGGCACGCCGAAAGGGGTGATGGTAGAGCACCGCAGCCTGTGCAACCTGGTGCACTGGAGCTCGCGGCTGATCGCCCCGACCGTCGAGGGCGCGCTGCTGCACAAGACCCCGGTGAGTTTCGACGCCTCGGTATGGGAATTGTTCTGGCCGCTGTGCGCCGGCCTGCGCCTGGTGCTGGCGCGTCCGGACGGCCAGCGCGATCCGGCCTACCTGGCGGCGCTGATCCAGCGCCAGCGGGTCAGCGTGGTGCAGTTCGTGCCGGCGCTGCTGCAGCAGTTCCTTGCCCTGGAGGCCAGCGCGGACTGCGACAGTCTCACCGATATCGTCTGCGGCGGCGGCGAGCTGACCACGGCATTGCTGCAACAGGTGCGCGAGTGCCTGCCACAGGTGCGGCTGCACAATGTCTATGGCCCGACCGAGGCCACCGTCGATTGCAGCGCCTGGACCCTGGAGCCTGGACAAGCGCTGCCTGTAAGCGCGCCACCGATCGGCCGGCCGATCGCCAATACCCGGCTGTACGTGCTCGACCGCAACGGCCTGCCGGTGCCCCGTGGCGTGGTGGGCGAGCTGTACATCGGCGGCGTCGGCGTGGCCCGTGGCTACCTGGGCCTGCCGGAACTGGACGCCGAGCGCTTCGGCGACAGCCCGTTCGTGGTCGGTGAGCGTCTGTACCGCAGCGGCGACCTGGTGCGCCGCCGCGCCGACGGCGAGCTGGAATTCCTCGGCCGCGACGATTTCCAGGTCAAGCTGCATGGCCTGCGCATCGAACTGGGCGAGATCGAGGCCTGCCTGGCCAGTCATCCCGCCATTCGTGAAGTGGCGGTGCTGCTGCGTGGCGAACGGCTGGTCGCCTGGTTCACCGCCCATGACGAGGCACCTGGGATCGAGACGCTGCGCCGGCATGCCCTGGCGCGGTTGCCGGACTACATGGTGCCGTCGGCCTATGTGGCGATGCCGGCCATGCCGCTGACCGCCAACGGCAAGCTCGACCGCCAGGCGCTGCCCGAGCCCGGTGCCGAGTCTGTGCTCAGCCGTGCCTACGAGGCGCCGCAAGGCGAGGCCGAAACCCATCTGGCAGCGCTTTGGGCCGAGCTGTTGAACGTGCCGAGGGTAGGGCGCCAGGACCACTTCTTCGAACTGGGCGGCCACTCGCTGCTGGCGGTGACCCTGATTGCCCGCCTGCGTGCCGAAGGCCTGGAGGCGGATATCCGCGTGTTGTTCGCCGAGCCGACCCTGGCCGCCCTGGCCGCGACCCTGGGCCAGCATGGCGGGCCCAGGGTGCCGGCCAACCGTATTGGCGCCGACTGCCGACGCATCACCCCGGACCTGCTGGCGCTGGTGGTGCTGGAGCAGGCGGCCATCGACCGCATCGTCGCCCAGGTCCCGGGTGGTGCCGCCAATGTGCAGGACATCTACCCGCTGGGGCCGCTGCAGGCGGGGATTCTCTACCACCACCTGGCCAGCGAGGGTGACGATCCGTACCTGTTGCAGGCGCGTTTCGCCGTGGCCGACCGCGCGCGGCTGGAGGCGCTGCAGCGGGCCTTGGACCAGGTAATCGCCCGTCACGACATTCTGCGTTCCTCGCTGTACTGGGACGGCCTCGCCGAACCGGTGCAGGTGGTGTGGCGCCAGGCATCGCTGCCGGTACAGGAGGTGACCCCGCAGACGTCGCCGGTGTTGCGCCTGGACCTGACCCGCGCGCCCATGCTGCGCTTGCTGCACAGCCAGGACCCGGCCAGCGGTCGCATCACCGCGACCTTGCTGTTCCACCACCTGGTCATGGACCACGTGGCCCAGGATGTGCTGCGCGCCGAACTGCAGGCCTGCCTGCTTGGCGAGCAGCACCGGTTGCCCGCGCCGGTGCCCTACCGCAACTACATCGCCCAGGTGCTGCACGGCGCGGGCGAGGCCGGGCACGAGGCGTTCTTCCGCGAACAACTGGGCGACATCGACGAGCCGACCTTGCCCTATGGTCCGCATCCGCTGGCGCATCAGGGCGCCGAGGCCGAAGCCCGGCTGTTGCTGGACGACGGGCTGGCGCGGCGCCTGCGTGAGCAAGCGCGATTGCTGGGTGTCGGTGCGGCCAGCCTGATGCACCTGGCCTGGGGGATGGTGCTGGGGCAGTTGTCGGGGCGCGACAGCGTGGTGTTCGGCACCGTGCTGCTCGGTCGCCTGCAGGGGGGCGAAGGCATGGAGCGCGCCCTTGGGGTGTTCATCAACACCTTGCCGCTGCGCCTGGAGGTGGGCCGCCTGCCGGTGCGCGAGGCGTTGCTCGACACCCACCGCCGGCTTACCGGGCTGCTGGTGCACGAGCATGCGCAACTGGCCCTGGCCCAGCGTTGCAGCGCGCTGCCGCCCGGCGCGCCGCTGTTCAGCGCCTTGCTCAACTACCGTCACAGTGCCACGGCCCTGGTCCGCGACAGCGCGGCCGGGCGTGCCTGGGAAGGCATCGAGCTGCTGCATGCCGAGGAACGCAGCAACTACCCGCTGGCCCTGAGCATCGACGACCTGGGCGAAGGCTTCGGCCTGACCGCGCAGTGCGCGCCGGGCCTGGATGCGCGGCGCCTGTGCGGTTATCTGCAGCAGGCACTGGAAAACCTGGTCGAGGCCCTGGCGCAGGATCCCGAGCGAGGCCTGGAGCGGCTGGACATCGTGCCGGCCGAGGAACGCCAGCGGCTCTTGGTGGGTTACAACGCCACGCAGCGTGACTACCCGCGACAACTGCCCGTGCAGCGTCTGTTCGAGCAGCAGGTGGCGCGGCATCCGCTGGCGCTGGCGGCGCGCCATGATGAAAGACAGCTCACCTATGGCGAGCTGAACGAACAGGCCAACCGCCTGGCTCACTGGCTGATCGGCGAGGGTGTGGCGGCAGGCGACCCGGTGGCGATCCTGCTGCCGCGCTCGTTGCCCTTGCTGGTGGCGCAGCTGGCCGTGCTCAAGTGCGCGGCCATCTATGTGCCGTTGGACATCAACGCCCCGGCCGAGCGTCAGGCATTCATGGTTCAGGACTGCCAGGCGGTGGCGCTGCTGACCCTCGGCAGCCTGGCGGCGGAATGCGAGGCGCGGCGCATCGATCTGGATTGCCTGGCCCTCGACGACCAGCCGGTGCACAACCCGAACCTCGCGCAGGACGCCGACGCGGTGGCCTACGTGATGTACACCTCGGGCTCCACCGGCACGCCGAAGGGAGTGCGGGTGACCCACCGGGGCATCACCCGGCTGGTGCTGAACAACGGCTATGCCGACTTCGACGCCAGCGACCGTTTCGCCTTCGTCTCCAACCCGGCGTTCGACGCCGCCACCCTGGATGTCTGGGGCGGCCTGCTCAACGGCGGCCAGGTGCTGGTGATCGATCACCAGACCCTGGTCGAGCCGGCGCAGTTCGCCAGCGCGTTGCGCCAGGGCGGCGCCAGCGTGATGTTCGTCACCACGGCGCTGTTCAACCAGTATGTGCAGCTGATCCCCGAGGCCCTGGCAGGGCTGCGGGTCCTGCTGTGCGGCGGCGAGCGCGGCGAGCCCGCCAGCTTCCGGGCGTTGCTGGCGCGGGCGCCGAGCCTGCGCCTGGTGCACTGCTACGGGCCCACCGAGACCACCACCTTTGCTACCGCCTGCACCGTGCGGGCCGTGGCCGACGGCGCCGAGCACGTGCCGATCGGCGGCCCGATCGGCAATACCACGGCCTATGTCCTCGATGCACACGGGCGGCTGTTGCCCGAAGGCGTGACTGGCGAGCTGTACATTGGCGGCGACGGCGTCGCGCTGGGGTACCTGAATCGCCCGCAACTGACGGCCGAGCGCTTCCTCGACGACCCGTTCGGTGCTGGGCCTGGCGCGAGGTTGTACCGCACCGGCGACCTGGCCCGCTGGCGTGATGACGGCCAGCTGGAATGCCTGGGCCGCACCGACGATCAGGTGAAGATCCGTGGTTTCCGCATCGAGCTGGGCGAGATCGAGCAGCACCTGGCCCAGTGCCCGGGCGTCGACGAAGTCGTGGTCATGGCCCTGCGCCTGGAGCAGGGGCCGCTGCGCCTGGTGGCCTGGTACACCCGCACCGACACGGCCCTCGATGGCGTGGCGCTGCGTGGCTTCCTGCGCGAACGGCTGCCGGAGTACATGTTGCCGGCGGCGTTCGTCGCGCTCGAGGCGCTGCCGTTGACCAACAATGGCAAGGTCGACCGTCGGGCGTTGCCACTGCCGGGTGCCCAGGACCTGGCCGTGGCGGTGTTCGAGGCCGCTGCAACGCCGGTCGAGCAGGCGTTGGCCGCGTTGTGGGCGCAGGTGCTGGAAGTCGAGCGGGTCGGGCGGCATGACAGCTTCTTCGAACTGGGCGGGCATTCGCTGTCGGCGATCCGCCTGGTGGGCGAGATGCGCCAGGCCGGCCTGCACACGACCCTGGCGGAGTTGTTCCAGCACCCGACCATCGCCACCCTGGCAGCGCGCCTGGGCGAGGGTGCGGACGAGGACGAAGGCCTGGTCACGGTGCGCGCCGCAGGCAGCCAGCCGGCATTGTTCCTGATCCACGAGTTCAGTGGCCTGGACCTGTACTTCCCGGTCCTGGGGCGGCATATCGAAGGTGATTTCCCCGTCTACGGCCTGGCTGGCGTCGCCCCTGGGGAAGCGCAACTGAACACCATGGAGTGCCTGGCGGCGCGCCTGGTAGGGCGGATCCGCGCCGTGCAGCCGCACGGGCCGTATCGGCTGGCGGGTTGGTCGTTCGGCGGCGTGCTGGCCTACGAGGTGGCCGCGCAGTTGCTGGGCGCGGACGAGCCGGTGGCGTTCGTCGGCCTGATCGACACCTACGTGCCGCGCCTGAGCGACCAGGGCAAGGCGCGCTGGCAAGGGCCGCACCTGTTGCAAGGGCAGCTGTTGCTGCATTGCCGGGTGCATTGGCAGGCCCAGGGCGAGGCGGGGGCCGTGCAGTTGGCCGAGATCGAGGCATTGCAGCCCGGTGCGTTGGCATTCGAAGCACTGCTCGCCCACTGCCGCGAGCGCCAGCTCCTGGTGCCAGGCCTGGCCCAGGCCAGCGACGGGCAATTGCGCCACTTCTTCGAGCGTCACCTGGCCCATGGGCATGCCCTGGCCCACTACCGGCTGGCACCGTTGCCGGTGTCGCTGCACCTGTTCGTGGCCGAGCAGCGCAGCGCCGGCATCGTCACCGACAGCCCGACCCTGGGCTGGGCAGAGGCCTTGCCGGGGCAGGCGTTGCATTGCCTGAGCGTGCCGGGCGATCACCAGAGCATGGTGCAGGATCCGCAGGCGGCGGTGTTGGGCCAGGCCATCGCGCAGGCGATGCAGGCCGCACCCGGCCTGGTGCCGCCGACGCACCAGCCGCTGCTGGCGATCCAGAGCGGCACGCCGTCCCATGTCCCGGTGTTCTGTGTGCCGGGGGCCGGTGACAGCGTGACCAGCTTTATCGGCCTGGCCGAGGCGCTGGGGCCGGACTGGCCGGTGCATGGCCTGCAGGCCCGGGGCCTGGCTGCGGGCGAGGTGCCGCACAGCGCGGTGGAGGCCGCCGCCGACTGCCATGTCCGGGCCATCGAGGCGCTGTACCCCGAAGGCCCGTTGAACCTGGTCGGGCATTCGTTCGGTGGCTGGGTGGCCCATGCCATGGCGCTGCGCCTGCAGGCCAAGGGGCGCGAAGTGCGCTCCCTGACCCTGATCGACAGCGAGGCGCCGGGCGCGGGGGGCAGTTGCGGCAAACCGTACACCTTTACCCAGGCCCTGCAGCGGCTGATCGAGTCGTTGCAGCTGTCCACCGGCAAGTCGTTGGGCATCGAGCCTGCGGCCTTTGCCGAAGCCGACGATCAGGAGCAACTGCGCCAGTTGCACGCGGCCATGGTGCGGGTCGGCCTGATGCCGTCGCGTTCTTCGGCTCAGGCGCTCGAGGGCGTGGTGCGGACCTTCGCCACGGCCCTGCGCACGGTGTACCGTCCCGACGGCGGGTTCAACGGCCTGGCGCGGCTGGTACTGGTGGCTGATCCGAGCCTGGACCTCGCCGGCAACCAGCGTGAACAGCAGGCCATGGAGCAGGGCTGGCGCGATTGGCTGCCGCAACTGGAGGTATGGCAGGGGCCGGGCAACCACTTCAGCATCCTCAAGGTGCCGGATGTGTTCAGCCTGGCGGCGTGGTGGCATGACGGGCAGGCCCTGTATCACGGCAGGGTGAAGCAGTAACACCGTCGTGGGCGCGGGCCATGCCCGTGCCCACGGGACCTCAGCGGATTCTGGAAGAACGGTTTTATGGAAAAGACGAAGTTTCGCAAGATCACCCTTGGGCTCGCCGCGGCCCTGGTCGCTGGTATCGTGCTGTACGCGGTGCAGGCCCCGGCCAAGCCGCCGCAGTACATTACCGCCACGGTCGAGCGTGGCGACATCGAGAACGCGGTGCTGGCCACCGGCACCCTGGAGGGCATCCGCCAGGTGGACGTCGGTGCCCAGGTTTCCGGGCAGCTCAAGTCGCTGAAGGTCAAGCTCGGCGACAAGGTCAGCGAGGGCCAGTGGCTGGCCGAGATCGACCCGCTTGTGCCGCAGAACACCCTGCGCCAGGCCGAGGTCGACGAGGAGAAGCTGCAGGCCGAGCGGCGCTCGGTGCAGGCCAAGCTCAAGCAGGCCAGGCGGGTCTACGAGCGGTACGAGGTGCTGCAGGACGACGAGTCGATCTCGCGCCAGGATTTCGAAAGTGCCGAGTCCGAGTTCGAGGTGCAGCAGGCCAACCTGCGCTCGCTGGACGCGCAGATCAAGAGCGCCCGGGTACAGATCGACACCGCCAGGGTCAACCTCGGCTACACCCGCATCGTCGCGCCGATCAATGGCCATGTGGTGGGCATCGTCACCCAGGAAGGCCAGACGGTGATCTCCAACCAGTTGGCGCCGGTGATCCTCAAGCTGGCCGACCTCGACACCATGACCATCAAGGCCCAGGTGTCCGAGGCCGACGTGATCCATATCAGCCCCGGCCAGCAGGTGTACTTCACCATCCTTGGCGACGACCAGCGCTACTACGCCAAGCTGCGCGGCACGGAGCCTGCGCCGCAGAACTACCTGGAAAGCAGCGACAAGAACAGCGGCGCGGCCAAGCAGGCCAGCGCGGTGTTCTACAACGCACTGTTCGAGGTACCCAACCCCGAGCACCGCCTGCGCATCTCGATGACCGCCCAGGTGCGCATCGTCCTCGACACCGCCCAGGGCGTGCTCACCGTGCCGGTGGCGGCGCTGGGGCCGCGCGACGCCGACGGCAGTTTTCCGGTAAGGGTGATCGACGCCAAGGGCTTCGCCCAGGTGCGCAAGGTCCAGGCGGGGATCAACAACAACGTCAAGGTGCAGGTCAAGGATGGCCTGGCCGAAGGCGATCGGGTGGTGATCGGCGAGCCGGTGTCGGGCGAGGCGGGGGCGTGAGCATGAACATGACCGTCGAGCTTTCACCGCACCTGGCGCGGCCTGCTGACCAGCAACAGCCGTTGCTGCGCCTGCAGCGTGTCAGCCGCAGTTTCATGGCCGGCGACCGTGAGTTCCTGGCGCTCAAGGGCATCGACCTGCAGATTCATGCCGGTGAGCTGGTGGCGATCATCGGCGCCTCGGGCTCGGGCAAGTCGACCCTGATGAACATCCTCGGCTGCCTGGACCATGCCAGCGCCGGCAGCTACCAGGTCAGCGGCCAGGAAACCCGTGACCTGGACGACGACGCCCTGGCGGCGCTGCGGCGCGACCATTTTGGTTTCATCTTCCAGCGTTACCATCTGTTGCCGCACCTGGATGCCCTGCGCAACGTCGAGATCCCGGCGGTGTATGCCGGCGTGTCCCAGGCCGGGCGCCATGCCCGCGCCCGCGAACTGCTCGGGCGGCTGGGCCTGGCCAGCCACCTGGCGCACCGCCCGAGCCAGCTGTCCGGCGGCCAACAGCAGCGGGTGAGCATCTGCCGGGCGCTGATGAACGGCGGCGAGGTGATCCTCGCCGACGAACCCACCGGCGCCCTCGACACCGCCAGCGGCAAGGAGGTGATGAACATCCTGCTGGAACTGCACGCTGCCGGGCACACGGTAATCCTGGTGACCCACGATCCCAAGGTCGCCGCCCACGCCGAGCGGATCATCGAGGTCAGCGACGGGCAGATCGTCAGCGACCGCCGCACCCGGCCCGAGGCACCGGCGCCGACCGCCGCGGCCGCGCCGGCTGTCGAGCAGGCGCGGCCGCGGCTGGTGGCCAGCCTGGGGCTGTTCCGCGAGGCGTTCAAGATGGCCTGGATCGCCCTGGTCTCGCACCGCATGCGCACCTTGCTGACCATGCTCGGGATCATCATCGGCATCACCTCGGTGGTGTCGATCTCGGCCATCGGCGAAGGCGCCAAGGGCTACGTGCTCAAGGACATCCAGGCGATCGGCAGCAACACCATCGACATCTATTCGGGCACCAGTTTCGGCGACAGCCGGGCCAAGGCCATCGAGACCTTGATGCCGGCCGATGTGACGGCGCTCAACGCGCTCTACTACGTCGACAGCGCCACGCCGGTGATCGGCCAGAGCTCGCTGGTGCGCTACCGCAACATCGACGCCGACGTACAGCTCAACGGCGTCAGCGAGCAGTACTTCCAGGTGCGCAACATTCCGCTGGCCTCGGGGATCGTGTTCAGCGCCGACGACGCCCGGCGCCAGGCGCAGGTGGTGGTGATCGACCACAACACGCGCAAGCGCCTGTTCGGCGACGGGGTCAACCCGCTGGGGCAGGTGATCCTGGTCGGCAAGCTGCCGTGCACGGTGATCGGCGTGACCGCCGAGAACAAGAACCTGTTCGTCGCCGGCAACACGCTCAACGTGTGGATGCCCTACGAGACCGCCGCCGGGCGGGTGCTCGGCCAGCGCCATCTGGACAGCATCAGTGTGCGGATCAAGGACGGCATGCCGAGCAAGCGGGTGGAGGAGGAGGTCAACAAGCTGATGCTGCAGCGCCATGGCACCAAGGACTTCTTCACCAACAACCTCGACAGCATCATGCAGACCGTGCAGAAGACCAGCCGCTCGCTGACCCTGCTGCTGTCGCTGATCGCGGTGATTTCACTGGTGGTCGGGGGGATCGGGGTGATGAACATCATGCTGGTATCGGTCACCGAGCGGACCCGGGAGATCGGCATTCGCATGGCAGTGGGGGCGCGGCAGTCCGATATCCGCCAGCAGTTCCTGGTGGAGGCGGTGATGGTCTGCCTGATCGGTGGGGTGATCGGGATCGGGTTGTCCTATGGGATCGGTTATTTGTTCGCGTTGTTCGTCAAGCAGTGGGAAATGGTGTTTTCGCTGGGATCGATCGTCACGGCGTTCGTGTGTTCGACGCTGATCGGGATCGTGTTCGGCTTCGTGCCGGCGAGGAACGCGGCGCGGTTGGACCCGATCGAGGCGTTGGCGCGGGATTAGACGGTATTGCGCCTGCCGGCGCGGCACAATGGTTCATCATGTCGCATATGGCATTCGTGCGTTTCTCGTGCACACTGTGTAGGGCCATGTTGTCAGTGGCGTAATCCATGGTAAGAGGAGCGCAATGAGCGGACATTGTCTGGGTCTGTCTGTGTTGTTGTCGTTCGCCTTGGCGGTGATGCCCAAGCTCGCCGGTGCCACTGACGCCTGCCAGCACCTCACCGCCACCGGCAATCCGGACTATCCACCCTACCTGTGGCGTGATCCGCATGACCCCGGGCGGCTGATCGGCGCCAACGCCGACCTGCTCAAGCAGGTGGCCAAGGAGCTGGGACTGGTGGTGGACGTGGTGTATGTCGGGCCTTGGTCCAGAGCCCAGGAAGAGGTGAATACCGGGCGTGTCGACATGCTCGCGGGGTATTTTCGCACCCAGGCGCGGGAGCAACTGGTGGACTTCGTCAGCCCGCCGTTCCTGTTCAACTCCAGCGTGGTCTGGGTACGCAAGGGCGAGGGCTTCGCCTACAGCGACTGGTCCGACCTCAAGGGGCGGCGTGGCGGGACACTGGTCAACAACAGCCACGGCCAGGCCTTTGACGACTATGCACGGGCGCAGCTCGTGCTCGAGGCCGTGCCCAGCGTCACCCAGGCCTTCCAGAAACTGCTGCTCAAACGCAGCGACTATGTGATCTTCGAACACTACCCAGGCCTTGCCCTGGCCCGCATGCTGGGCAAGGAACAGGCGCTTGAAGTGCTCGACCCACCGGTCTCAAGCGAGGGGTTGTACCTGGCGCTGTCGCACAAGTCGGGCTGCAACAAGCCGGCGCTGCGCGAGCAGCTGGCGCGCAAGATGAAGGCGCTGGTCGGCGGGCCATTGCCCGAGCAACTGGTGGCCGAGAACCTGCAGCGCTGGCAGCGTCAGCAGACGGGCCAATAACTCATCCGCCTGCCTGTCGCAGGAAGGTCACCGCGTTGGTCGAGCGAGCGCTGGGCTAGCCTTTGCACCTGGCCACGACCACCTGGCAGGTGTGCGGGGTGCCGCCCGACCTGCCGGCGTAGCGCACGCAGCTGTCCAGTGACTTCTTGCTGGCCATGGCCAGGGTGGGGCCGAAGGCCAGGCCGCCTTCGCCGCTGCTGGGCAGAGCCTTGGCGTAGCAGTTGGCGCCTTGGGCCGCGTAGCGGGTGGTGGCGTGTTTGCTTGAACAGCCGGCAGTCAGACACAGCGCGAAGACAAGCAGGGTGAGCAACGCTGCCTGGTTGGGTGGGATGGCCATTGCGAGCTCCTGGGGCAGCAAGTTTGCAGGGGGCGGCCTGTTGAGATTAGCTGGAGTCGCTTCGTTTGGCTTGGGTTTCGTGGTGACGCGATGAGGCCCGAAACGACAAGTGGCAATATGCCTTCAATTGCTGGGCAATGCGCTCTAGCCCAGTCCCTGCGGCGTCTCTTGCCGTTCATTGGATCCATTTAGCTTCGCGAAAACCCCGTGCGTTTCGCCAAAGCTTGAGTACAATCATCGGCTTTTTCCGGGCCGTCCCCCGGCCTGTTCCTGGAAGTGCAAATGCTGATCGGTAGTTACTCATCCTCGCTGGTGTTGATCTCGCTGTGCGTGGCCATCCTTGCCTCTTATACGGCCCTGGACCTCACCGGGCGCATCGCCACGGCCAAGGGGCGCGCGGTGTACCTGTGGATGGGCGGCGGGGCGTTTGCCATGGGCATCGGTATCTGGTCGATGCACTTCATCGGCATGCTGGCGTTCAGCCTGCCGATCGAGCTGGGTTATGACACCACGCTTACGGTCCTGTCGCTGCTGATCGCGGTGGCCTCCTCAGGCTTTGCGCTATGGCTGGTGAGCCAGCCGCGACTGCCGTGGCTGCAGTTGGTGTTCGGTGCCTTGATCATGGGCACCGGCATCGCCTGCATGCACTACATGGGCATGGCCGCGCTGCGCATGCAGCCGGGCATCGACTACGACCCGACGCTGTTCGGCGTGTCGCTGGCCATCGCGGTGGGGGCGTCGGCGGCGGCGCTGTGGATCGCCTTCCGCCTGCGTCAGCACACCCCCTATGTGCGTCAGATCCGCGGTGTCGCGGCGGTGGTGATGGGTATCGCCATCGTCGGCATGCACTACACCGGCATGGCTGCGGCCAGCTTCCCGGCGGGCAGCTTCTGCGGCGCGCTGGCCACGGGCCTGGCCGGCGACGGCCTGGACTACCTGGTGCTGATCACCACCCTGGCGGTGCTGGCGGTTGCCCTGTTGACCTCGGTGCTGGACGCCCGCCTGGAGGCGCGCACGGCGGAGCTGGCCCGCTCGCTGACCCTGGCCAACCAGGAGTTGACCCAGCTGGCCCTGCACGACACCCTGACCGGCCTGCCCAACCGCACGCTGCTGGCCGACCGTATCGACCAGGCCATGGGCCGGGTGGCGGAACAGGGCGGCTGCTTCGCCCTGATGTTCATCGACCTGGACGGCTTCAAGCCGGTCAACGATGCCTTCGGCCACCATGTTGGCGACCTGTTGCTCAAGGCCGTGGCGGCACGCCTGCGCGGCCATCTGCACAGCCAGGACACCCTGGCTCGGATCGGCGGCGACGAGTTCGTGCTGCTGGTGGAGCTGGACGAGCCGGACGACGCCATGAACGTCGCGGTCAAGCAGGTCAACCTGATGGCCAGGCCGTTCCGCGTGGCCGAACACGACCTGCAGCTGTCGGCGAGCCTGGGCATCGTGCTGTACCCGGGCAACGGCCTGGACCAGCATGAGCTGCTGCGCAATGCCGACGCAGCCATGTACCACGCCAAGAGCGCCGGCAAGAACGGCTACAGCTTCTTCGACGCCTCGATGAACAGCAACGCCCGCCAGCAACTGCAACTGCTGCAGGACCTGCGCACGGCCCTGGAGCACAATCAGTTCCGCCTGCATTACCAGCCCAAGTTCGACGCTGTGCAGCGCCAGCCGATCGGCGCCGAGGCCCTGCTGCGCTGGGAGCATCCGCAACATGGCCTGATACTGCCGGACCGCTTCATCGGCCTGGCCGAGAAGACCGGCCTGATCATTCCGATCGGCGAGTGGGTGCTGGGCGAAGCGTGCCGGCAGATGCGCCAGTGGCTGGACGAGGGCAACCAAGACTGGCGCATCGCGGTCAACCTGTCGGCCATTCAGTTCTGCCATGCCGGGCTGGTCGACAGCGTGGCCCAGGCGCTGAACGAGAACGGCCTGCCGGCCAACCGCCTGACCCTGGAAATCACCGAAACCACCGCCATGCGCGATGCCGACGCCAGCCTGCATGTGCTGCAGCGTCTGTCGGACATGGGCGTGGACCTGTCCATCGACGATTTTGGCACCGGGTATTCCAGCCTGATGTACCTCAAGCGTCTACCAGCCAATGAGCTGAAGATCGACCGCGGCTTCGTGCGCGATCTGGAACAGGACAGCGACGATGCGGCGATTGTCTCGGCCATCGTCGCCCTGGGCCAGGCGCTGGGCTTGCGAATTGTCGCCGAAGGGGTGGAAACCGACCGCCAGCAGGATTTCCTCACCCGCCTGGGTTGCGACTCGCTGCAGGGCTACCTGCTTGGCCAGCCAGTGCCGCCCGAGCAGTTCATGAAAGGGTTGCAGACGTTGAAGGCGCGCCAGGAACAGGCAATCTAGACGGCGCTGCGCATGGGGCTGGCCAGCAGGTCGAAGATTTCCATCTCGGCTTCCACTGCCTCGATGATCCGCTCGACATCGGCGGCGGGCATGATGGTGGCGCAGGGGATGCCGGCGATTGCCAGCAGGGTCTCGCCAGTGACCCGGTCGAACAGCCGGGCGACCATGCTGCGCGGGGCATCCATGCTGGCCTCGAAGCCCAGCGGATGGAAATGCCAACGCATCACCTGGCAGGCGTTGGGGAACGTCATCTTGTTCATGCCAGCCTCCTTGTTCGTGTCCTGAACACGGTGATTTCGTAGCGGTAACACTGTGGCCTTCCTGGCAGTCGGGACTCTAACCATAGCACCTGCCATGACAGTAATCGCCAGAAAATAAGGCAGATGTACTAATGCATGACGGCGGTCACAGTCCTGTCACGATGAACGGTGGGTGTCTATCTGCCGGGGCAAACGTTTTCCCTGTGGGCGGGCGGCTGGCAGCGAGAGTTGCTCTGCTATGTTTATCGGCAGCGCTTTTCGGACCAACGGTGTCGGCCGGGCAGACAGGGAGACAGTCATGCGTTTTTCCACGCTTACCCAACGTATTGCCGGCCATGCAGTCGCCGCCTGGGACATTCACTACCAGGCCCTGGAGCAACGCCGCCTGGGGCGCGAAATCTTTCTGCTATCGGTGGGCGACCCCGACTTCGACACCCCGGGCCCGGTGGTCGAGGCCGCCGTGGCCAGCTTGCGGCGCGGCGATACCCATTACAGCGATGTGTGTGGCAGTCTCGCCTTGCGTGAGGCTGTGGTGCGCCACAGCCAGTTATCTTTGGATCCCGCGCAGGTCGTGGTGACCGCCGGAGCCCAGTGCGGCCTGTTCGCGACCTTTCAGTGCCTGTTCGAGCCCGGCGACGAGGTGATCGTCGCCGAGCCCATGTACGTGACCTATCACGGCGTGTTCGGTGCTTGCGGTGCACGGGCCGTACAGGTCGCGGTGCGGCCGGAGCAGGGGTTTCGCCTGGATCCTGCCGCAGTGGCCAGGGTGATCACTCCGCGCACCCGGGGCCTGCTGCTCAACAGTCCGCACAATCCGACGGGCGCGATGATCGACCAGGCCGACCTGGAGCGCCTGGCGCAGTTATGTCGGGAGCATGATCTGTGGCTGGTCTGCGATGATGTCTACCAGTCGCTGCTGTACGAAGGTGAGGCGTCCAGTCCGTTGAGCCTGCCAGGCATGGCCGAGCGCTGCGTGTCGATCGGCAGCCTGTCCAAGTCCCATGCGATGAGTGGCTGGCGGGTCGGCTGGGTGATCGGCCCGCCGCTGTTCGCCCAGCACCTCGGCACACTGGTGATGAGCATGCTGTTCGGCCTGCCGGAGTTCGTCATGCATGCGGCTTGCGTGGCACTGGACCAGGCTGGGGTAGACGTGCGGCGGATGCGTGAGGTCTACCGACAGCGGCGTGACCGGGTCTGCGCGGCGCTGGGGGGCTGTCCGGGCATTCATGTCCATAGGCCGGTCGGCGGCATGTTCGTGATGCTTGACATCCGCGGCAGCGGGCTCGGCGCCCAGGCGTTCGCCCAGCGCCTGCTGGACGAGGAGGGCGTGGCCCTGCTGCCGGGGGATGGGTTCGGGCCGAGCGCGGCGGGACATCTGCGCCTGGGGCTGGTGCTGGAGGCCGCTGTGCTGGAACAGGTGTGTCGGCGCATCGCCGCCTGCGCGCTGCGGGTGCTAGCCGAGCAACCCGGCGGCGATGTTGATGGTAAAACCGAGGATCGCCGTGTTGAACACGAAACCTACCAGTGAGTGCGCCAGCACCACCCGGCGCATGGCCCGGCCGGCGACGCCGATGTCCGAGGTCTGCACGGCGACGTTGATGGTGAACGAGAAGTAGTGGAAGTCCCAGTAGTCCGGGTTGCGCTCGCCGTCGGCAAAGCGCAGGGGCGGTTCATGGCGGTCGCCGGTGTAGAACAGCCGGGCGTAGTGCAGGCTGAAGATGCAGCCGATCAGCAGCCATGAGCCGGCCACGGTCAGGCCGGTGTACAGGTAGTGCAGGGCCAGGGCGCCGCCCTCCAGGCCGCGGCTGGATACCAACTGCAGGGTGACGGCGGCCAGGCTGGCGATGGCCGAGACGCAGACGGTGATCAACACCAGACCGGCGTTTTCATCCTCGATGCGGGCGACCTTGCGCACCCGCTCGGCATTGGCCCGCAGGCTCAGCCACAGGACCATGGCCAGGTACAGCCAGACGCCAAGGTTCCAGCCGGCAAGGATGTGCTGCACGGTATCGCCGGCGGGGATCAGCCAGCCGCCGAGCAGGCCGGCCAGGGTGGCGATACTGAGACGGGGGTGGGTGCGGGTGAGGTGGTGGAAGGCCATGCGGTCCCTTGGTGGATGAGCGTGGGTTGAACTGTAGACCAGATGCGCCCCTGGCGCGGGGCAAGCCCGCTCCACGTCGTTCAGCCCGGCATGCCGTCCACCCGCGGCCGCAGCAGGATCGGCAGGTAGTGCCAGAGGAACAGCAGCAACGCGCCGCTGCCGAACAGCACCGATACCCCCAGCCCCAGCGGCGTGAACGGCGTCACCACGACCCGAGCCAGCGCCGCCAGCTGGATCAGCGCGAACGCCCAGCCAATGCTGCGCGGCACCGCCAGAGGTCGCCCGGTATGCCCCAGGCTGACCCGGGCCATCATCGCCACGATCAGTCCGGTCATGGCGCCGACCGTCAAGGCGTGGGCGGCCAGGCTCGGATTGATCGCGACCCCGGCATGCCACAGCGCCAGGCCCAGGCAGGCCGGGATCAGCCAGGCGTAGGCCAGGTGCAGCGACCACAGCAGCGGCACCCGCCAAAGGCCACGGTCATGCCAAAGCACCAGGCGCACGCCGTGCAGCACCGCCAGGGCGGCGAACAGCAAGGCCATTGGCGGCTGCGGCGCATCGTTGAAGCCGAGCACGTAGGTGAGCGGCAGCGACACGCTGCCCAGCAGGCAGGCGCGGTCCAGCCAGGGGCGGGGCGGTGCAGGGCTCATGTTGCCCAGGCCGCGACGGGTGAAGAACGGGATCACCCGCCCGCCAATCACGCTCATCATCGCCGCCACCAGCCAAAGCCCGGCCAGCACGCCGCGCCGTTGCCACAGCTCGTTGTCCTGCAGCCCGCCGGCCAAGGTCAGCCACTGGCAGGCGGCGATCAGCAGCACCAGTGCGACGATGGGATAGTTGTTGCGCAGCCGCCGCTGCACGATCGGTCGCGCCAGGGCCAGCGCCACCAGCGGCAGGAAGGTACCCTCGATCAAGACCAGCAGCCAGGTCGGCAAGGGCAGGAACCAACTGATCCGACCCAGCAGCCAGAGCAGGAACAGCCCCTGCAGCGGCCGGCCGCTCAGGCCCGGGATACCGCTCCAGTTCTGCACGGCGGTGAGCAGAAAGCCGGCGACAATGGCCACCGCGAAGCCGAACAGCATTTCATGGCGATGCCAGGCCAGCATGCCACCCGCCGGGTTGAGCTGGAGCGCGCCGGCCAGCTCGCCGGCCCACAGCAACAGGGCGACCAGGGCGAACAGGCTGCCGCCGAGGAAGAACGGACGAAAACCCAGGGCCCAAAGGGCCTGGCGTGGGCGAGCGGTGATCGGCTGGACGAGCATGGCGGGGACCTTGGTTCGATCGGAGCGGTTGAATGGGGTACCATCACGAACCATGCCAGCGTTCAAAGGCCTTGAATATCAAGGTGATGGCACTGCTTAAGGTCATTATGACTCTTTTTGTTTGTAGTCTTTTTGACCTTGATCAGGGTTGAAATGACTCGCTTTGCGCCGTCTTGCGCTCGCCGCGCATTCGGCTTTGCTACAGGATCCCCGCTGTGACCGACCTCCTGCGCAATCCGCTGCTGCAGTACCTCGCCCGCCTGGCCCCGTCCAGCCAGTTGACCATGCGCTACATCCTGCAGGATGCCGCCGACCGCCTGGGCTTCGCCGATGGCGATATCGCCGATGTGCCTTGGCACCGACTCGAGCCCGGCCATGTGATCGCCCTGGTGGCGGCGCTGCGCGCCGATGGTTACGCGCCCAATACCTCGTCGCTGTACGTCAATGCCGTGCGGGGGGTGATGAACGAGGCCTGGCGCCAGGGGCTGATCGACCACGAGCAACTGCTGATGATCCGCGAGGTCAAGCCGGCCGGCGGCAGCCGCCTGCCGCCGGGACGCAACCTGCGGCGCAACCTGATCCGTGAACTGATGGACGTGTGCGCCGCCGACCCGCGCCCCCAGGGCGTGCGCGACGCGGCGATCCTGGCGTTGCTCTACGGCACCGGCATGCGCAAGTCGGAGTCGGTGGATGTCGACCTGGACCAGGTGGACTTCCAGGAGCGCAGCGTGCAGGTGCTGGCCAAGGGCAATCGCCAACTGGTCAAGTACGCCCCGGCCTGGGCCTTCGACAAGCTGCAGGCCTGGCTCGACCTGCGCCGCCAGCACCTGCCTGCCGGCGAGCGCGACGACAGCTTCCTGTTCAACCGCATCCGTCGCGGCAGCCACATTACCCGTGCGCGCATCACCAAGCACGCGATCTATTACATTGCCCGCCAGCGTGGGGCGCAGGTGGGGGCCAAGATCATGCCCCATGATTTTCGCCGGGCGTTCATCACCCGGGTGATCGAGGAGCACGACCTGTCGATCGCGCAGAAGCTCGCGCACCATGCCAATATCCAGACCACGGCGAGCTATGACCGGCGCGATGACAACGAGCGGCGGCGGGCGGTGGAACGGTTCGACTACTGAGAGCGAGCGCGGGCCTCAGCACAGCTCGGCATAGCGCAACGCCCGGCCACGCCCCTGATGCTTGGCCGCGTACAAGGCCCGGTCGCCCATCGACAGCAGCCGCGATAGCTCCCCTGGCGCGGCCGGCTGGCTGACTATGCCGATACTTACACCCAGCAGGCCCGGTTCCAGCAACGCCAGCCCGGAAAATCCGGCGCAGATCCGCTGCGCCACCTGTTCGGCCTCGGCCTCGCTGGCGCCGCGCAGCAGGCAGGCGAACTCCTCACCGCCGATGCGCGCAAACAGGTCGTCGCGGCGCAGGTGGCGAGCGGTTTCCCGGGCGAACGCCAACAGCACCTCATCCCCGGCGGGGTGGCCGAATCGGTCGTTTATCCGTTTGAAATGGTCCAGGTCGCACAGCAGTAACGCCACCGGCACCTGGCTTGTTGCGCAGTCATGCAGCAACTGGTTGCCACGCTCCATGAACGCCCGGCGGTTGTCGATGC
This sequence comes from Pseudomonas sp. TE6283, assembly GCF_054060555.1. Classification (NCBI taxonomy): domain Bacteria; kingdom Pseudomonadati; phylum Pseudomonadota; class Gammaproteobacteria; order Pseudomonadales; family Pseudomonadaceae; genus Pseudomonas; species Pseudomonas sp. TE6283. The sequence goes on along the minus strand of NZ_JBSSDH010000007.1, from coordinate 8,054 downwards.
CGGTCAGCGGGTCGCTGTAGGCCGCGGCGCGGAGCAGGATCTCGGCGCGCTCGCGGACCATTGCCAGGGTCACATAGGAAATGCCGATGGCGAACAGCATCGACTCGAACAGGATGAAGGCAAAGAAGCCCGGGCTGGCGCCGCCGTTGTTGATCGCCTGGTCGAGGGCGACACCGTCCTCGAGCAGCGTGCGCATCAGGTAGAGCGCTGCATGCAGGGTGGTCAGGATCAGCGCCGGGGTATAGGACACCTGCAGGCGCACCCGTGGCCGCAGCAACTCGCCGATGCTCAGGCCGGTGTAGCCCAGGGTCAGCAGCGAATACACCTTCACCCGCAGGCCGAGATCGCCGTAAAAGCCCGGCCATAGGCTGAACAGCCCCCAGAACACGGCGCCGGCCAGCAGCAGCGGCCAGTGCGGTTTGCGTCCGCCGAGCACGCGCATGGCCGTCCAGCCCAGGCCGGTGCCGACCAGCAGTACGATATTCCCCAGTACCAGGGCCAGGTAGTCCGCGCCAAACCCGCGCAGGGCGTTCAGGCAGACTCCCAGGCCCGAGATCAGCAGCATCGCGCCCAGGTAGCCCAGGCTCGGATCGCTGGCGCAGCGCCGCCAGGCGTGCAGGGTCAGGATGCCCATCAGGGCCAGGATGAAAACGGCGACCAGGATCAGGGTCGGCAGGCTAAGCGGCACGATTGAAGGGCTCTAGGGGCAAACCGGCGATGCTAAGCCATGCGCATGGCCATTTGCTACCTCGCTCAGTGAATGCTCGACGCCAGTTCGAAGATCGGCATGTACATCAGGATCACGATCAGTCCGATCAGCAGGCCGATGAAGGTCATCAGCAAGGGTTCGAACAGTTTGACGAACCACTCGACCCAGCGGCCGATCTCCTGGTCGTGGAAATCCGCGCAGCGCTCGAGCATCTCGCCCAGGTTGCCCGATTGCTCGCCGGCGCGCAGCAGGCGCAGCGAAACCGGCGTGACCAGTTGCCCGGCCAGCAGCGCGTCGGACAATGGCAGGCCTTCGGCGACCCGTCGGCTGGCCTGCTCAAGGCCTTCGGCCGCACTGCTGCCCAGCAGCCCCCGGGCCATGCCCAGGGCGGTGAGGATGGGAATGCCGCCTTGCAGGAGGATCCCCAGCGAGCGGTAGAAACGCGCCAGTTCGTACATCACCAGGCGCTGGTGCAGGGCCGGTACCCGGCGCAGCAGGCGACCGGCACCACGGCGCAGTGCCGGATGGCGGCGCAGGGCGACCAGCGCGCCGAGGCCGGCGAGGGTGCCCAGCCCCAACGGCAGTTGTTGGGCATGCAGGAACAGGCCGATCTGCATCAGCACCCGTGACAACCAGGGCAGCTCGCTGCCCATGCCCTCGAACACCAGGCTGAAGCGCGGCACGACATAGCCCAGCAGGAACAGCACCACGCCGCCGCCCACCAGCAGCAGCAGCAGCGGGTAGACCGAGGCGCCGACCAGCTTCTGGCGCACCAGGTCCAGCCGCTGGCGATAGCCGATGTAGCGGTTCAGCGCATCGCCCAGGGCGCCGGTGCGCTCGCTCGACTGCACCAGGGCCACGTACAGGGCGGGAAACACCCGTGGCTGCTGGGCCAGGGCCTGGGACAGCGAACGCCCCTCGTACAGCTGGCCCACCAGTTGCGCCAGGGTCTTGCGCGTGGCGCCGCCGGGGGCTTTCTCGGCCAGGCTTTCGAGGGCGTCGATCAGCGGCAGGCCGGCGCCGAGGAGGGTGGCCAGTTCCTGGCTGAACAGCATCAGGTCGAACGCTGCCGGGCGTCGGCGCAGGGCCAGGCCCCGGCTGCGCACACTGAGCACGCGCAGGCCCTGGTCCTCGGCCTGGCGCCGGGCCTGGTCGCTGTCCTCGGCCTCGACCTGCATTTGCACCACGCCCTGACTGCCCAGGGCCTTGAGCTGGTAGCGCATGGTCGGGCTCCTCACTGCCAACTGGTGATCTCGGCATTTTCTCCGTCGCCGCCGGGCTGCCCGTCCTTGCCCATCGACAGCAGGTCGTACTCGCCGCCGTTCTCGCCGGGCTGCTTGTAGATGTAGGGGCGTCCCCAGGGATCCTGGGGTACCGCTTTTTGCAGGTATGGCCCCGACCAGCGCGCCTCGCCGCTGGGGGCGGCCACCAGGGCCTGCAGGCCCTGTTCGCTGCTGGGGTAGTGGCCGACTTCCAGGCGATAGAGGTCCAGGGCCTTGCCCAGGCCTTCGATCTGCGCCCGCGCCACTTTGGCCTCGGAACGGCCCAGCTGGCTGAAGTACTTGGGCGCGACGATGCCGGCCAGCAGGCCCAGCACCACCAGCACCACCAACAGTTCGAGCAGGGTGAAGCCGCGTTGGCTGTGGATGTTGCGCTGCATGGTGAAATCCTCCAGTGCGTTTACCCCTGCCATGCAACAGCCGTGCACGTCTGCGCCGGGCCCTTGCGCCATGAGCGCTGGCGGGCGGCACGGCGCTTGCGTCATAGCCGAAAAGCCCGGTTCGACGGGCCATTTTCCCCACATCGGGGGCCACTGTTGTTCTTGTGCGGCGGGAGGTGACCGACATGCGTGGACTGATCCTGGGATTGGCGGCGGGGCTGATGGCGCTCGGCGCCCAGGCCGACATCTACATCGCCAGTGATGGCAAGGGCGGCTTCGTGCTGTCCAACGTGCATCGGCCAGGACGGCACTATGAGCGGGTGATCAAGGAGAACGGCTTGGCTGGCGGGCCGGTCAACGCCCAGCTGGTCACCGGGCGGCCCTATGCCGACCTGGTGGCGGCCGCGGCCTTGGCCAACGATGTGTCGCCTGCGCTCTTGCATGCGCTGATCAAGGCCGAGTCCGGCTACAACCCCAAGGCCCGTTCGGCCAAGGGGGCGGCGGGGCTGATGCAACTGATGCCGGACACGGCGAAGGAGATGGGTGTCGCGGATGTGCTGGACCCGGCGTCCAACGTGCAGGGCGGGGCGCGCTATATCAAGCGCATGCTCAAGCTGTTCGACAACGACATCACCCTGGCGGTGGCGGCCTACAATGCCGGGCCCGACGCGGTGCTCAGCCGGGGGAGGGTGGTGCCGCCGTTTGCCGAGACGCGGCGGTATGTGCCGGCGGTCTTGCGTGAGTATCGGTTGCTGCGCGGGCTGGCTGAGGATGCGCCACTTTGAGGGCGGCCGGCGCTCGATCTCAAAGGCGCTGCAAGGCTCGCGGCGAGCACCTGGCAGCCTTCATGCGACTAGTAGCCCGACCGACACCCCATGGTTTCCCCAACTCTGGGCTATAACCTCTAAAGGTGCCCAGCCGCGGAGCCCGCCATGGACCTCGCCCCCCGTCCCGACACACTGCTGCCCGCCGACACCGTCCCGGCGCGCAAGCCGTTCAACCTGCTGCGCTGGTACGCCTGGGTGAGCCTGGCGGTCATCGTCTCGGTGGGTGTCGGCCTGGGCCTGATTTCCAGCCGCTTCATCATCAATGAGAGTGTCGAGCGCGACGCCTTGCTTACCGCGCAGTTCATCACCTCCATCGCCGATGCCGAAGTACGTCATGTGTCGATCCCCAACGTGCGGACCATGGGCGAACTGCTCGACCCGCGTACCGACAAGGCCCTGTCGGACGTCGACCCCGAGGCCCGGCGCCGTGCCCGGGGTGAGTTCCTCGACCATATCGCCCATCTGCCGGACATACTCCTGGCCAACATCTACGCCCCCGATCGCACGGTGATCTGGTCGAGCAACCCGGCGCTGATCGGCAAGCTGATCGAGTCCGACGACGACCTCGACCGGGCCTTCGCGTACAAGATGCGGGTGTCGGCCAGCTACCACGACTTCGAGCGGGCGCGCAGCGAGCAGAAGTTCGTCACCCCGCCCGAGGAGCTGTTCATCGAGAACTACATTCCCCTGTTCGATGCCGACGACGAAAACGTCACGGCCATGGTCGAGATCTACAAGGAGCCCCACGACCTGATCGTGCGCATCGAGCACGGCCTGCTGCTGATCTGGCTGGCCATCGCCGTGGGCGCCGGCCTGGTCTACGTCGGCCTGTACGGCATCATGCGCCGCGCGGCGCGGCTGATGGCGGTGCAGCAGAAGCGGCTGATCGGCAATGAAACCTTCGTCGCCCTGGGCGAGGTGTCGTCGGCGGTGGCGCACAGCCTGCGCAACCCGCTGGCGAGCATCCGCTCCAGCGCCGAACTGGCCCAGGCGTTCGATGATGGCCCGGCGCAGAAGAACATCAGCGACATCATCAGCCAGGTCGACCGCATGTCGCAGTGGGTGCGTGAGCTGCTGCAGTCATTGCGCCCGCTCGGTGACGAGGCCGTGCCGGTGGATGTGGCCCAGGCCGTGCGCGACAGCTTCCAGGCCCATGACCAGGCGCTGCGGCAGAGGGGGGTGCGTCTGGTCATGGACGAGCTGCCGACGGCCCGGGTGCTGGGCCAACCGGCTTTGCTCCGGCAGATCTTCAACAGCCTGATTGCCAACGCCCTGGAGTCGATGGAGGCGGGTGGAGAGCTGCGCGTGGAGGTGGTGCGCCACGACCGCCGCACCCTCAGCCTGCGTCTCTCGGACACCGGCAAGGGCATGAATGAGCAGCAGCAGCGCATGGCCTTCCGGCCATTCTTCACCACCAAGCAGGGTGGCGTGGGCGTGGGGCTGATGCTGGTCAAACGGATCATGGAGTGCTTTGGTGGTTCGGTGCGGTTGAGCAGCCGCGAGGGGATGGGGACACGGGTGTTGTTGAATTTTCGTGTCGCAGTTATGTGATTATCAACTGTAGATATATCTATTAACCTATTGTTTTGTAAGTATTTTATTGGGTATGGGTGGCAATTCCCCAGAAGTGGGGGATTTTTCTATATTTAGCATTAATAAATTTGTTCAAGCATGTGATCTATAAAGAAAAATAAAATAGTTGACGCGTTGGCTGAGTTTTTGCTTCACCTGATACAAGCCTGAGGCGGCACCGTCCGCCCGGCCTCAATGGAGTCACTTTGCTACTATCGGTAGCAATGGCATGCCGATAGCCTTCATCGGCCCCAGGCGGGAGCGACGCAATGCAGACGCTCGACAATGATGCCTCTGACAAGCCCGGCAGTCTCGCTTCCGGGTTGGCCGCGCCGCTGAGCGAGTTCAACCTGCTGCGCTGGTTCTCGCTGGTCAGCCTGTTGATTATCGCCTCGGTCGCCGGCGGGTTGGGATATGTCTCGACGCGTTTCGTGGTGCGTGACAGCGTTGAACGCGACGCCATGCTCACTGCCCAGTTCATCCAGGCCATGGCCCAGGCGGAGGTGCGCCATTCGCAGCTGCCGCCCGGCATCACCATGGGCGAGCTGCTTGACCCGCGTATGGACCAGCAACACCTGCAGTTCACCCCACAACTGGCCGAGTCGACCCGGGTCGAGTTCCTTGACCACATCGAACACCTGCCCGACACCCTGCTGGCCAATGTCTATGGTCGCGACCGCCTGGTGGTCTGGTCGACCAACTCCAACTTGATTGGCAAGCGCATCGACGAGGACGCGGACCTGGAGCGCGCCTTCCATTCGCGCAAGTCAGTATCGGCCAGCTACCACAAGGCCGATGAGGAGCGCGAGGAGCAGAAGTTCAAGCGCGAGCCCCGGCACCTGTTCATCGAGAACTACATACCGCTGTTTGACAGCCAGGGCGAGCAGGTGCTGGCCATGGTCGAGATCTACAAGGAACCCCAGGATCTGGTGCGGCGCATCCACCGTGGCTACGTGCTGATCTGGGCCTCGACCCTGGTCGGCGGGGCGCTGGTCTACTTCGGCCTGTTCTGGATCGTGCGCCGCGCCGCCAGCCTGCTGCACCACCAGCAGGACCGCCTGGTGGCCAGCGAGACCTACGTGGCCCTGGGCGAGATGTCCTCGGCGGTGGCCCACAGCCTGCGCAACCCGTTGGCCAATATCCGCTCCAGCGCGGAGCTTGCTCAGGACATCGCCAGTCCGGCGGCGCAGAAGAATATCGGCGATATCATCACCCAGGTCGATCGCATGTCGCGCTGGGTCCGCGACCTGCTGGTATCGCTGCGCCCGGCCAGCGACGAGCCCGAGTCAGTGGACCTGGTGGCGGCCATCGAGGATACGCGCCAGACCTTCGCCCCGCAGATCGAGCGCAACGGCGTGCGCTTCGCCTTCGAAGGGCCGCCAACACAATGGGTGGCCAGCCAGCCGCTACAACTGACGCAGATCCTCAACAGCCTGTTCGCCAACGCCCTGGAGGCCATGCCCCAGGGCGGCGAGCTGCGCGCCGAGGTTCGCCAACTGGAGGGCCAGCAGGCGCAACTTCAGCTCAGCGACACCGGCAAGGGCATGAACGAGCAGCAACGGCGCATGGTGTTCAAGCCGTTCTTCACCACCAAGCAGGGCGGGCTGGGTGTCGGCCTGGCCCTGGTCAAGCGGATCATGGAGCGCTTTGGCGGTGCGGTCGAGCTGACCAGCCGCGAAGAGGAAGGAACCCGCGTCAGCCTGACTTTCAAAATTGCAGCGGGAGGGGACCATGGAGCACAGCATCCTGGTGGTCGAGGATGATGAAATCCTCGCCGACAACATTCGCACCTACCTGGGCCTGAAAGGCTTCGAGGTCACGGTGTGTCACAGTGCGGAACTGGCGCTGGAGCAGATCAAGCGCGCCCGGCCCGACGCCGTGCTGACCGACAACTCGCTGCCCGGCATGAGCGGCCACGACCTGCTGCGCACGCTGGTGGCGCAGGCGCCGGAGCTCAAGGTGATCATGATGACCGGCTACGGCAACGTCGAGGACGCCGTGCTGGCCATGAAGGAGGGGGCGTTCCACTACCTGACCAAACCGGTGGTGCTGGCCGAGCTCAAGCTGATGCTGGACAAGGCCCTTGCCGCCGAGCGCATGGAGCGCACGCTGTCGTTCTACCAGGAACGCGAGGCGCAGAAGTCCGGGCTGCAAGCGCTGATCGGCGAGTCGCCGGCCATGCTCGAACTCAAGCACACCCTGCGCCAATTGCTCGACGCCGAGCAGCGCATGGCCAGCGGCGACCTGCCGCCGGTACTGGTCGAGGGTGAGACCGGTACCGGCAAGGAACTGGTGGCCCGCGCCCTGCATTTCGACGGCAGTCGGGCCAAGGGGCCGTTTATCGAGTTCAACTGCGCCTCGATTCCCGCCAACCTGCTGGAGGCCGAGCTGTTCGGTCATGAGAAGGGCGCCTTCACCGATGCCAAGGAGCGTCGTGTGGGCCTGGTCGAGGCGGCCGATGGCGGCACCTTGTTCCTCGACGAGATCGGCGAGATGGACCTGGTGCTGCAGGCCAAGCTGCTCAAGCTGCTGGAGGATCGGACCATCCGCCGGATCGGCGCGGTCAAGGAGCGCAAGGTCGACCTGCGGGTGATCAGCGCCACCAACTGCAACCTCGAGCAGATGGTCCAGCAGGGCAAGTTCCGCCGCGACCTGTTCTTCCGCCTGCGCATCATCGCGCTCAAGGTGCCGCGCCTGCATGCTCGCGGGCAGGATATCCTGCTCCTGGCCCGGCACTTCCTGGCTCATCACGGGCGGCGCTACGGCAAGCCCAACCTGCGTTTCTCGGCCGAGGCCGAGGCGCTGATGCTGGGCTATGGCTGGCCGGGCAACGTGCGCGAACTGCGCAACATGCTCGAGCAGACGGTGCTGCTGGCGCCCGGCGAGGTGATCGGCGCCCATCAGCTGAACCTGTGCCTGACCCTGGTCGACGAGCCGCCGGCGCAACCGGGGCAGGTGCTGGCGTTCGAAGCGCCGCGCCACGAGCCCCCGGGTACCGCCAGCCTGCCGGACATGGAGCGCGACATGGTCTGCCGCACGCTTGATCGCACCGACTGGAACGTCACCAAGTCGGCACGTCTGCTGGGGCTGTCGCGGGACATGCTGCGCTACAAGATCGAGAAGCTCGGCCTGACCCGCCCGGACAAGCGCCAGTGGTGACCAGCCCAGCGCGATCCCTGTAGGAGCGGCCTTGTAGTGGTCTACTAACCCCGGACACCTCTTAAGGGCGATATGATTCGCCCATTCAGGAGGTTCCATGCAAGAACGAAAGACCTATACCCGCGAG